>JBJEIV010000325.1:0-1796 GCA_051877395.1 Candidatus Ornithomonoglobus sp. | reverse complement strand
AAAATCACAGGAGGAATTTTCATGTCAATCAAAAAAGGAACAATACCACCTCGTTATGATGAGGCATTCAAAGCTGGTGCTGTTAAAATGGTTACCGAACAAGGGCGCCCCTCAAAAGAGGTTGCCGCTGAACTTGGTATCTGCATAGACACCCTTAAATCCTGGCTCAAGCGCGCAGGCTTTCAACCCGGCGCAACCGACAGGCAAAATCGCAGTGACAAGCGTCAGCGTGAACTTGAAGCTGAAAACCGCGCTTTGCGCAAACAGCTTGCCGAGAAAGACGAGGTCATTGATGTCTTAAAAAAATCCGTCGGCATATTTTCAAAACTATAGAGGATAAGTATCGCTTTGTTGATGCTCACTGCTCTGAGGTCTCTATAGATAAATTATGCCGCTTGCTCGAAATTTCTCGGAGCAGCTATTATGCTTGGAAAAATCGTGGTATTTCCGCCCGTAAGCAACACGAACAAAGGCTTTTGCGTATACTGATTTCATTTCATGAAAAACACCCTGCGGCAGGACTTGATGCCCTTGTGCATATGATTAAACCGATATGTCCATGCTCGCGAAACACGCTTCACAGATTGATGAAGCTGCACAATATACATTCCATACGCAAAAAGGCATATAAAATCACCACAAATTCCAAGCATAGTTACGCTGTTTCACCGAATCTTTTACAAAGAAATTTTACAGCAAATAAACCAAATCAAAAGTGGGTTGGTGATATTACATACATCCCAACCGACGAGGGATGGCTGTATACCGCAATCGTTAAGGATTTATGCCTTAAGAAAATCGTCGGCTATGCCTTTTCGAGCCGCATTGATACCAACCTCACGGTTTCCGCTCTGGAAATGGCTGTAAACCGTCAAAAGCCGCAAACCAACTTAATTTTTCATAGTGACCGAGGTGTACAGTACGCTTCTTTAGGATACCGTGAAGTTTTAGCAAAACATAACATTACTCAAAGCATGTCAGGAAAGGGTGATCCATATGATAACGCCGTAGCAGAAAACTTTTTCAGTTGTCTTAAATGTGAACTTGTACATCATAAGCACTATAGAACAAGAGCTGAAGCGCAAGCTGATATATTTTCATATATCGAAACGTATTACAATGCCGTGCGCCCCCAATCGGCTCTTAATTGGCTGTCTCCAATAGCGTACGAGCATTTACTGAGCGTTTATGCCGCGAAAGTCGCTTGACAATGAGGAGCCGATATGATAGGCTTGTGCCGGGGCGAACTGCACTTGGGGCTGCTTCGTTCTTTCGCCGCGTCATCACATCGGCAGAGGCTCGTTGTCAAGTGAACCGTGGAATAAATGCGACTACTTCTACGAAAATGAAAGAATTATTACGATTCATTCCGTTTTTTGTAGCTTTTTACTGTCTATTTTTTCTGGGAGGGCACAGTGTCATTATATTTAATGTTACAGTTAAACATCTTCTTTCACCTCCCTTAATTCATTGTCATGCCGTTATTTAGTTCCTGATCATACTGTTCTTGAGCCTCAACAGCTCGTTCAATTACATCCGGTACTACCTCAGTTATTTTATCCTTGATTGTATTAAGCACATCTACCTGCTCATCTGAGATTTCATATCCACCCCCAAGTGTATCATCTATACACCTGTATATTTCAACAAGTTCAGAGGTTGAAAATATTTTGTCTCGATTTACAATGTTTGCTCTTACAGCGAAATCTTCTTTTGCACGAGTAAAGTTATTTCCAAAATAGTTCCCTGCAGATACGCCTCTTGAGTCCTTATCCCAGGTAACAAACTCAACATGA
>JBJEIV010000324.1:0-1800 GCA_051877395.1 Candidatus Ornithomonoglobus sp. | reverse complement strand
TGCATATGAAATAATAGAGGAGTATATCGGGGATAAGGAGGTAATAGAATTTCTTATACCAATGACAAAGGATTTAGATAAGCTTGAAAAAAATTATTCCGAAATTGCGGATAAGCTTGAGGATTATCTCAAAGTCGGAAAGAGTATTGCGTTTATAACGCTGGGTGATGTAACGGTATATTCTTCATATATGCAGATCAACAGGAGGATATTGGAGAGGGGCTATGAAACTGAGCTTGTCCCCGGAATACCATCCTTCTGCGCGGCTGCGGCAAGGCTGAACATGGCGCTGTGTGAGCGTGATGAACCACTTATAATCCTGCCGGCAAACTATGAGGATATTGAGGGGCAGCTTGATATGAAGGGCACAAAGGTGCTTATGAAGGCAAGCCGTCAGACCGGTGCGGTACGTGATATTCTGATGAAAAAGGGTCTTACGGAGAAAGCTGTGATGGTTGAATGCTGCGGTATGGAGAATGAGAAAATCTATACGGATTTGGATGATGTTAATGAGAAGTCAAGCTATTTTTCGATAATTATTGTAAAGGATTGATTTTATGGTTTATTTTGTGGGTGCCGGACCGGGCGCGCCGGATTTGATTACGGTAAGGGGAATGAAGCTGCTCAAAGAGGCGGATATAATCATTTATGCCGGCTCGCTTGTAAATAAGGAGCTGCTTGGCTATGCGCGTACAGAATGTAAGATATATAACAGCGCAAAAATGACGCTTGAAGAGGTTATAGATGTGATACGGGATAATACGGATAAGGCGGTTGTAAGACTGCATACCGGAGACCCGTCAATATACGGTGCGATCCGTGAGCAGACAGACGAGCTTGACAGGCTCGGAATAGAATATGATGTGTGCCCCGGTGTCAGCTCAATGTTTGGCGCGGCCGCGGCGCTTAAGGCTGAATACACCTTGCCGAATGTAAGTCAGAGTGTTATAATAACGCGTATGGCGGGAAGAACTCCGGTGCCGGAGAGGGAGAGCATAGAGAGCCTTTCGGCGCATAATGCCACTATGGTTATATTCCTTTCAGCCGGTATGCTTGAAGAGCTGTCCGAGAGACTGCTTGCCGGTGGCTATGCTCCCGATACACCTGCCGCAATTGTGTATAAGGCAACGTGGGAGGACGAAAGGACTGTAAGAACAACGGTCAGCGGTTTGGCGGAGGCGGCAAGGGAAAACAGGATAACAAAGACGGCATTGATTACTGTGGGCGGCTTCTTGGGCGGAAGCTATGACAGGTCAAAGCTGTATGATCCCGGCTTTTCGCATGAGTTCAGAAAAGCAAAGTAAAACTCAGAGGTTATGGGGATGAATATATCAATTATATCCTTCACTGCGAACGGTGACGCGCTGAACAAAAGAATTTCCGAATATTTCGCAGATGACGTTGTACATCAGACAGGAAAATATCTCAATCCAAAGAGCTGCTCTCTTGCGGAATGGACAGGGAAGGCATTCGGAAAAAGCGAGCTGATTATATTTGTAGGCGCGGCGGGCGTTGCGGTGCGCGCGATTGCGCCATATATGGTAAAGAAAGATACAGACCCGGCGGTGCTGGTAGTTGACGAGGCGGGAAGGTTTGTTATTCCCTTATTATCGGGGCATATAGGCGGCGCGAACACATATGCCGCTGTTCTTGCAGAGAGGCTTGGCGGGCAGGCTGTTATCACAACGGCAACCGATATAAACGGAGTATTTGCAGTTGACACATGGGCGGTAAATAACGGCTATGTGATAGATAACACAGAGGAAATAAAGCGCATATCCGGCGCGCTGCTTGATGGGA
>JBJEIV010000323.1:0-1802 GCA_051877395.1 Candidatus Ornithomonoglobus sp. | reverse complement strand
AAGTATACGGGGATGAGGAAATAATCAAGCCCATAATTGAGGCTAACCCAGAATACACCGAAACAGTGGTTTTTGATTACGGTATTGAATTAACAATACCCGATATTGATGCTACAGACAACAGCGCTTGTCTGCCGCCGTGGAGGAGATAAGCGATGTCAACGGTAGTTACAAGCCCAAACGGCAATTCAACGGTGGTTACCGGTGGCGCGGTAACATTCACCGACGCGCCGAAACGCCGCATATCGGCGGAATACCCGCGCATGGTTGAGGGGCTTGTCGGCATAAACGGTAAAAATGTATGGGGTGATATAAAACAATACAATACGTCGCTTGCCTATGTTGATGTTGCGAGCGGCGCAACGGACAGCTTCGACATTACTATGTATGACACCGACGAGCATTTTATAAATGACTGGCTTATCGACAAAGGCACGGAATTGAACTCAAAAATCAAATTTTGTAATTGGGATTTTGAGGGTGACACAAAATATATTGATTGCGGAATATTCCTTGTTGACAGTATAGAAATACGAGGCTTTCCGTTTGAGGTTGATATAAAGTCGCTTGCGCTTCCGGTAAATGGTACAAAAAACACAAAGAAATGGGAGAATATATCCGTTTCGGCGATAGCGCAGGATATATGCGATCATTTAGGCGTGGAGCTTCTCTATTATGCGGATAACCTAACACTAGAATCGCGTCAGCAGTCACAGCAGACGGACATAAATTTTTTGTTTTCACTTTGTAACGAATACGGCTTCGGCATGAAGGTATACAAGAATAAGATTGCTATTTTTGACCGCGCCGCACAGGACAAGGCAACGCCTGTAAATCCGGAAAATCCGTATATGATTAAAGAGATTGCGGACAGCGTAACCATAACCGACAATACAGAGGGTACGTATACGGGAGTTAAAGCGATATATAAGCCGAAGGATAAGGACGACAGCATCGAATATATTCTCGGCACAACCGAAAAAATGATCGTGCTTGAAAATGCAGGGCAGACACGGCACGAGGCAGAAATCAAAGCGGCGGCCGCTCTGTATAATGCGAATATAGAGGCGGTAAAGCTCAAATTTACCGTTAAAAGCTATTATCCGTTTTACAGCGGTACAAACTATTATTTTTACGGCTTGGGCGGCTACAGCGGAGCATACGGCATTGAAAAGGTATCGCATCAGTTAAACGAAAACGGCGGATACAGCGCGAAGATAGAAGCGCACGCAATCGCGCTTGAAAAAGACCGTAAACAGTCTGGAGGATAAAATAAAATGAGTATATTGTCTTTAATTGCTCCGAAGCTTGCCTGTCAGCGTGAGGCATGGCGGCAGGCGTATAATAATTTGGCAAATTCAGAGCAGGAGCGAAATTACGACGCGGGAAAATACGACCGTAAAAACCAGAACTGGATCGCGACAAATGACAGCGGCGAGCTGACGGACAGAGGCTACAGAAATACTGTGCGCGCACGCTCCAGGGATTTAGAGCGAAACAGCGACTTATTTATGTCACAGGTTCATCCGTGGGTAAGAAATGTTGTAGGCAAGGGCTATGTTCTGGAGGCAAAAAGCGGCGATGATAATTTCGATAAGGCTATAGAGGAATTATGGAGGAAATGGTGTAAAAAGCAGAATTGCGACGTTGCGGGCGCAATGAGCTTTTGGGAAATGGCGCGGATGGCGATTCGCAGAAAAAAGATAGACGGCGGTATTATATTCATTAAGTGTTATACGAACGGAGGTATTCTGCCGTTCAAGCTGCAAGCCGTAGAGGTGGACGAACTGGACGAAACACAT
>JBJEIV010000322.1:0-8850 GCA_051877395.1 Candidatus Ornithomonoglobus sp. | reverse complement strand
AAAAGGCGGTAAAGACGGGACACGCAAAGGGTGATATAAGAATAGAATACTCATATGTATTGCTGAGAACAGGCGATGTTGACGCCGCTGAGCAGGTGGTAAATAATATGCTCTGCTACAAGATAAAGCCGGAGTACAAGGGAAAAGCGATAATTCAGCGCTGTATGTGCTATTATAAGCAGGGAAACCTTGACGAGGCAATATCGGACGCGGAGGAGCTTTTCAATGACGGCTTTAAGAATACAATGCTCTACGGAATGCTGGGATTTTTTAAGATACTGAAGGCCCCGAAGTCACAGGAGACCTTTGATTTCTGCGCTGAGGCGATGGAATATGCAAATGATGACCGCGATATTATGGATAATATGCTAATCTGCCACTATAACAGGGGCGAGTATGAGAAGGCTAAGGAGATCTCCGATAAGGTTCTTGAAAAACAGCCTAAGTTTGTCGAGGCATGGTATCACGGCGCGCAGATAGATAATAAGCTCGGTAACTATGACGACGCTCTTGAGAAGATAGAGAGAATCAAGGACTGCAACCGCTCGTTTATGACAACCGTTTCGGAGGAAGAGGTCGAGGCATTAAAGGCAGAGGTAACGGCTGAGAGAAAGGCAGGAATATAATGCGCACACCTCTTGCGGACAGGATAAGGCCGCAGACAATAGACGAGGTTGTGGGACAGAAGCACCTGTTAGGCGAGGGAAAGCTTTTAAGGCGGATAATAGAAAATAACGATGTCCCGAATATGATATTTTACGGACCGAGCGGCGTGGGAAAGACCACTGTCGCAAATATTATCGCCGCAAAGACGGGAAAAACGCTTCACCGTCTTAATGCCACGACCGCGTCGGTCGCGGATATAAAAAATATCGTGGGAACTCTGGATTCGTTTCTCGCTCCTGAGGGCGTGCTGCTGTATCTGGACGAGATACAGCATTTCAATAAAAAGCAGCAGCAGTCGCTGCTTGAATTTATGGAAAACGGCAAGATCACGCTTATTGCAAGCACGACCGAAAATCCGTATTTCTATGTTTATAACGCGGTGCTCTCGCGAAGCATCGTTTTTGAATTTAAACAGATCGACCCCGATGATATTGAAACGGCTCTGTACAGGGCGGCGGATATATTAAAAAACGAGCTTTTCAAAAGCTATGAGGTCAATATTGACAGTGAGGCGGTAACGCACCTTGCGCACTCGGCAAACGGTGACGCGCGCAAGGCGTTAAATTCGCTTGAAGCCGTGTTTATGGCGGTATATCCCGATACCGGCGGCAGGGTCAGCATAACTCTTGACCTTGCGGAGCAGGCGGCGCAGAAAAAGGCTCTGCGCTATGATAAGGACGGCGACAGCCATTATGATATACTCTCCGGCTTTCAGAAGTCTATCCGCGGCTCCGACCCAGACGCGGCGGTTCATTATCTTGCGCGGCTTGTGGCGGCGGGTGATTTGCAGAGCATATGCCGCAGACTGCTTGTGATTTCCGCGGAGGACATAGGGCTTGCGTATCCGCAGGCGATAACGGTTGTAAAGTCCTGTGTGGACGCCGCGCTTCAATTAGGCTTGCCGGAGGCGCGTATTCCCTTGGCGGAGGCGGTGATACTCCTTGCGACCGCGCCGAAATCCAACAGCGCGATATGCGCCATAGACGCGGCTCTTTCGGATATTAAGAGCATGGACACTGGCGATATTCCGCCGCATTTAAAGGATTCGCATTACGGCGGATCGGCAAAGCTCGGACACGGAGTGGATTACAAATATCCCCATTCGTACCCGAACCACTACGTACAGCAGCAGTATCTGCCGGACAATATAAAAGATAAAAAATACTATGAATACGGTGATAACAAAACAGAGAACGCCGCAAAAGCATATTGGAGCAGGATAAAGGGAAACATATAAACATATTCCGGTGCACCGGAAGAGAAAGGACAAAAAGCAATATGAAGGACGGATTTATAAAGCTTGCCGCGGCGACAGCTGATATAAGAGTTGCCGACACGGAATATAATACCGACAACATAATAAAGACAATGCTTGAAGCGGACAGGAACGGAGCAAAGCTTATTGTATTTCCGGAGCTTTGCATAACAGCCTATACCTGCGGAGACCTGTTTTTGCAGCGTTCGCTTACAGACGGAGCGATCGAAGGTCTTGACAGGATCAAGAAAGCGTCGGAGGGCGCGGATATAACGGCGGTTGTCGGACTTCCGGCGATAGTCGATAATACGCTCTACAACTGCGCCGCGGTTGTGAACCACGGTCATATTAAGGGACTTGTTCCTAAAATGAATATGCCAAACTACAGCGAGTTCTATGAGCAGCGGCATTTTACGGAGGGCAGCGCGGAGGTCAGATATATTGATTTCTTAGGCGAAAGCGTTCCGTTTGGTTCAAATATACTTTTCACATCAAAGGCGATGCCGGAATTTGTTCTCGGAGTTGAAATATGCGAGGACCTCTGGACGGTAAGTCCTCCCTCAAATTCACACGCTCTCGCCGGCGCTACGGTAATCGCAAATCTTTCGGCGTCTGATGAACTTATTTCAAAGGCGGAATACCGCGAAATGCTTGTAAGAAGCCAGAGCGCAAGACTGTATTCGGTATATATCTATTCCGATGCGGGCTACGGCGAGTCAACCACCGACCTTGTGTTTGCGGGGGATGATATGATCGCCGAAAACGGAACAATTCTCGCAAGATCAGAAAGATTTACAAATTCATGCGTATATGCCGCGGCTGATCTGGAAAGACTTACATCTGAGAGAAGAAAAACCACAACCTTCCGTAACAGCGGAATGAAGGAATACACCTATGTGGAGCTTGAAATGGAGAAAACGGACACGGAGCTTGAAAGGTATATTGACAAGACGCCGTTTGTTCCGGGTGATTTAAGCGAGAGAGAAAAGAGAAGCGAGGAAATACTCACGATCCAGTCTATGGGTCTTGCAAAGCGCCTTGAGCATACATGGTCAAAGACCGCGGTCATAGGCGTGAGCGGAGGACTTGATTCTACCCTTGCGCTGCTTGTAGCGGCGAGAGCCTTTGATTATCTGGGCAAGGACAGAAAGGGAATATACGCCGTAACCATGCCCTGCTTCGGCACAACAAGCCGTACCTATAACAATGCGGTAAATTTTGCAAAATCGCTGGGCGTGACCTTCATGGAGGTAAATATCCGTGAGGCGGTTCTGGGGCATTTTAAGGATATAGGACAGGACCCGCATAACTACGATGTGACCTTTGAGAACTGCCAGGCGAGGGAGAGAACACAGGTTATAATGGATATCGCAAACAAGACCGGCGGCATGGTGGTAGGAACCGGCGATCTGTCGGAGATGGCTCTGGGGTGGGCTACCTATAACGGCGACCACATGAGCATGTACGCGGTAAATGCAGGTGTTCCGAAAACCCTTATCCGTTACCTTGTTGATTATGAGGCGTCGAGAACGGAAAACGAGCTGCTCAAAATCACATTGCAGGATATTCTTGATACTCCCGTAAGTCCTGAGCTGCTCCCGCCAAAGGACGGCGAGATCGCTCAGAAAACGGAAAAGATCGTAGGTCCCTATGAGCTGCATGATTTCTTCCTGTTCCATCTGCTCCGTTACGGCTGCAAACCTTCAAAAATATTACGGCTTGCCGTTAAGGCATTTGAGGGTGAATATGACAGAGAATTTATTCTCGAATGGTTAAAAACCTTTTACCGCCGCTTTTTCGGGCAGCAGTTCAAGCGCAGCTGTATGCCGGACGCGCCCAAGGTTGGTACGGTTGCTCTTTCTCCGAGAGGCGACTGGCGTATGCCGTCAGACGCTTCGGTAAATCTGTGGAAGAGCGAGCTGGATAATCTGTAATTATATAAATAAAGCTTACCCTTCCGATGAATGGAGAAGATTTTATGACGAAGGGCAAGCTTTTTTTGATTCTATCCGCTTTTATATACGGAATACTGCCCGTGCTTGCGGCAGTCGCGTACAGGGGCGGCGTAAACGGAATAACGCTCACTTTTTTAAGGAGCGCGGTTTCAATACCTGTGCTGTATGCGATGATACGCGCCGACAGGCGCAGACTGCGTTTAAGCCGGACGATACTGCGCCGCGTTATAATTCTGGGCATTTTCGGCGGCGCGCTTCCGATTTTGCTTTTATATCTTTCATATCACTATATAGCAACGGGTCTTGCGACTACATTACATTTTGTATATCCGCTTATAATAGTGCTGTCCTCGGCGGTGCTGTACCGTGAAAAGCTGTCGAGAGTCACGCTCAGCGCGGTCGTTTTCGTTACGGTAGGGATATTCATGTTCAGCGATATAAGTCATGGGGCGAATACAGCGGGAATTATACTCGCAATACTGTCCGGGATATTCTACAGCTTTTACGTTATATACATCGAACGCTCCGGTCTTGACCGCATGGACTATATTGTGCTGACCTTCTATGTCTTGGTTATAATGAGCATATCCGTGCTGATATTCGGAGCGGCAACGGGGGCGCTGTCCTTTGATATATCGCCGCTTTCGTGGAGCGTTTCGGCGGTAATATCTTTCCTTGTGACCCTCGGCGCAATGCCGCTCCTACAGCTCGGCGTAAGGTACGAGGGCGCGTCTACCGCGGGAATACTCTCAACCGTTGAGCCGATAACAAGCGTCATAATGGGCGCGGTGTTTCTGGGCGAGCATGTAAGCGCTTCTCAGATGATGGGCGGCGCGATGATACTATTAGGCGTACTCCTTGCTGAAAAAGACCCGCATCAAAAAAAACAGGCAGCCTGACATTGCGTGAAATCTGTGTTAGAGATTTAGAGATTATGAAAAGCATATTAAATCATAATCTCTAAATTTAATCCATACACTAAATCACAGTAAATGAATAAGCTGCCATAACTATTTCTCAACTGCCTGTTATCTTAATATTGCCAGATAAAGCTCGTTATAAAGAGTTTTATATATTGTAAGAAGGCTTGAAAGTTTCTGCATTTCCTCTTTGTTTATTTCAAACTTATCTGCTATTTTTTTAGCTAACTCTTGTTCCTCATCCGTGAAAACATCGTCAGAAAAAAACAAACCGAGAAGCTCAAATAGAATAATCCTTTTTTCTTTTTTGTTACTATTCTCATATAAATCATCAAGAATAGTATTAATATCCTTCGTTGTATCAGGTATCATTTCATTGATATTCATTTCGCGGCAATATGCAGCTATAGTTTCTTTTTCTACATCACTGAATATTCCGTCTGCAGCAGATGCATACCCGCACAAATCAATAAAATTTCTTTTGTTATTCTCACTAAGTAATGATAAAAACATATTTATTCCTCCTAGTATTCATTAACTTCACTTGCATCTTGTATATTCGATGACTGGTCTATTATATCTTTCGTATATTCATCATCCAAACCCCATTCGTCCATTTGCTTGACTATATTCTCTTTTCCGTTATCATCCAGGTCAAGCTGTGATAGCGCAACAGTTCCCGCATGAGTAACCATATCCGGCTTTTCGAGAAAGATTTCAGCTAATCTTTTTTTGGGCTTTGGCTTCTGCTGATTGTTATTGTGCCTTAAGAGATACGGATTATAGGTTGACATTATATCTGCTCTGTTATATAATGCCTGTATATCAATAGTCGGAAGAGACGGTGCAAAATTCTGAACCATTCCTTTTGCTATATTTAAATAGCTTATCTGGTCTACAGCGATACGGTTATATTTCTCTTTTTGTTCTTCCAAAAGCTCTGTAGAATATGCAGAATTTAAACCAAGCATATGATAATAATTTAAAAGCTTATGCTCTGCACTTTCATCTTGTTCATATTTTTGAGCAAATAAAACATACAGTAAATAAGTGATATGATCTATAACAGCGTTATTGCCGTCAGACAGAACAAGCGATAAATCTACAGCACGTGGATTATTCGGTTTTACAGTGTTTAATAATATTCGTTTATCTTTTTCTTTAAGCATAAACGAATTAAGTATTTTTTTTAATTCTGCATTGACTCTCCATTCGGTAGTCAATATAGAATCATCATGAGAAAAACAGTACAACAGCGAATATATCTGCTCGTAAAAAGCATATTTATTTTTTTCATCAGCCCATTGCTGTATTACTCTTGGAATAATTTTTAAAACTGTTTCTGCTGCAAATCCGCTCCAAAAACCGAGCTCCTGGCGGAATTCCTGTTTTCTTATCTTGTCATCTTTTCTTTCAAATGCTTGGTTGAACGAGCTTTTTATTCTTCCGCCATACTGGTATTTAAATGCCTTTTCGGAAACAATGTATGTCACATATTCACCCATACATTCAGCAGCTTTATCAAGCTTATCCGTCTGGGAATTTATTAGTGCTGCAAGAGTTCCGTACACAGTATTCCCTTTGGCAATCGACGCAATTTCCTGAAAAGTTCTTGATGTGGCAATGCTATTCTCAATATATGCTCTGCTGCCATGTAATTGATTCATTTTTCTTTCTCCTAAATTGCATTATACTCTTTAACTAATTGCGCGCGTTCTTCTTCCAATTCAGCTATCTCATCACTATACAAAAAGCTTCCGCAAAATTTCGATTTATAATCGCTTATCTGTCTGTCTATTTCGCTTATCTTTTGCTGAATCCGCTGTCTTGCTATTATATCTTGTTTTGATTTGTTATTATTATTATAGGCTTTTATAGCAACACCGGCCAGACCTATCAACATTGATCCGATTATTGCCTTTGATGCGGCTGCTTCTTTTTCTACATCTTCTATACTATGGTTCGCCATTATAATACCTCCTATGTAAAATCTATACTTTCCGTTTCGTAAACCTCATCCAGATATGCGTCCCATTTATCCGGAAGACTTTCTATTGCTTTTATTCTTGCGCGTGTTTTCAACCAAAAATCATCTTTTCTTTTAATATCATAATTAGACATAAGCGCAAGAATATCATTTTTAAATAAGTAATCATTAGCAAAGACTTGAAAATCCTTCAACAAAGGTTTAATATTCATATCTAATCGTTCTGCAATTAAAATCTGAATATTGACAGCCGCAATAAGCGCATCTATAGCTTGCCTTGCACATTTCACATAAACTGTTATTTCAGTTACTAATCTGTGAGCTTTAAGCATTCTTTCAAAACGAGACATATTGTCTATACCTCGTATTTTTTCTGCATAAATTTTAATCTTTGTTTTTAATTCTTCAATAGCATCATTTAATTTTTCTTGCGCACTATTTAGCTTTTCCTCAAAAAATTTTGGGTTGTCTATGCCAATCTGAAAAGAACTTTTTGCACTGTTTACTTTAGATATTGTATTCCCGATATCTAACTCCTTGATATCTCCGATTGATTCATGAACAGCTTCAAAAGCTTTGAAAAAGGCTTCTACAAAAAATTTAATCATTTTTTCGGGGTCCTGAAGCTGATGGTCATTAATAAATTGATCGACCAAAGCATCATTAGTCAAAATAGGAATTTTTATTCCGATAATAT
Organism: Candidatus Ornithomonoglobus sp.; assembly: GCA_051877395.1. Taxonomy (GTDB): domain Bacteria; phylum Bacillota; class Clostridia; order UBA1381; family UBA1381; genus Ornithomonoglobus. The sequence goes on along the minus strand of JBJEIV010000322.1, from coordinate 1,370 downwards.
TGCTGACAGCAGGCGTATTATTATCTGATGTCAAACCACAAATTAAATTTGAAACAACATCTACAGTTTGTTTATTCATTTGACCACACCTCACAATATTGACTGTAGCTGTATAAATTACAATTTTAATTATATATTAAAATTATACTTTTGTCAAGAAAAAACACACACATATCTGTAGTGAATTGACAAAAATTTTGTTTTTTTATCTTGTTTTTTATTAAAAAATCTGAAAATTAGCTTGACAAAACATATAAAATATAGGATAATATTAGAAATGTTATGAAATATTTTACGAAAAAGGAGATCAACATGAAAAAACGTGACGATATTCATAAGGTACTGATAATAGGCTCAGGTCCGATTATTATAGGTCAGGCATGTGAGTTTGATTATTCCGGTACACAGGCATGCAAAGCGCTAAAGAAGCTTGGCTATGAAATTGTGCTGGTCAACTCAAATCCGGCTACGATCATGACGGATCCGGAAACAGCCGATGCAACCTATATTGAACCGCTTAATGTAGAAAGACTCACACAGATCATAGAAAAGGAGCGTCCTGACGCGCTTTTGCCGAATCTCGGCGGACAGTCGGGTCTTAACCTCTGCTCGGAGCTTGCAAAGGAGGGGGTGCTCGATAAGTACGGCGTTAAGGTCATCGGCGTACAGGTAGACGCTATTGACCGCGGCGAGGACAGAATTGAGTTTAAGAAAACCATGAACAGCCTCGGAATCGAAATGGCGCGCAGCGAGGTTGCGTATTCGGTTAAAGAAGCGCTTGAAATTGCCGATAAGCTTGGTTATCCCGTTGTGCTCCGCCCGGCTTATACCATGGGCGGCGCAGGCGGCGGTCTTGTATATAACACTGAGGAATTAAAGACCGTATGCGAAAGAGGACTTCAGGCAAGTCTTGTCGGACAGGTTCTTGTCGAGGAGTCGGTTCTCGGCTGGGAGGAGCTTGAGCTTGAGGTTGTCCGTGACTCGGCAAATAATATGATCACGGTATGCTTTATAGAGAATATTGACCCGCTCGGTGTTCACACGGGTGACTCCTTCTGTTCGGCTCCTATGCTTACAATACCGGAGGACGTTCAGGCGGAGCTTCAGCGTCAGGCGTATAAGATCGTTGAGGCTATTGAGGTCATCGGCGGAACAAACGTACAGTTTGCAAGAAACCCCGAGGACGGAAGAATTATCGTTATCGAGATAAATCCGAGAACCTCGCGTTCATCGGCGCTTGCGTCAAAGGCTACAGGCTTCCCGATAGCGCTCGTTTCGGCAATGCTCGCCTGCGGTCTTGACCTTTCGGATATCGAGTGCGGCAAGTACGGCACACTTGACAAGTACTATCCCGACGGCGATTATGTTGT
>JBJEIV010000321.1:0-8851 GCA_051877395.1 Candidatus Ornithomonoglobus sp. | reverse complement strand
AGGTGCCTCAGTAGGCGCTTCGGTAGCCTCCGGAGTCGGAGTAGGCTCACCCAGCTGGCGCATCAAAGAATCTATATCATCCTCCGACAAGTCATTATCCGATTCAAGGAGTTTTCTTGCTAAGGCAACATTTGCAGTCGTAATGATCTCATTATTTTCTGTAGAAACACCGCCGTAAACAGTGTTAAGCGCTTTAATGATTTCATTATTTTCAGCTATGTACATATTAAAGCTGTCTGTAGCCTTTGAATTACTTATAATATTCTTAACGGCTGCATCTATAATATCATCCTGATTTTCTGCCATAAAGCAGAATGCAAGCACATTAGACCTCTCATAAAAAGTTATAAGTATATCACATAACGCTTTTTCCGGGTCATCCGAATACCGATAAGCCGCATAATAATCATAAAAACTCTCCGCATCGCTGTTTACGCGCTTGAGATATGCCGAAATATTCGCACAGTCCTCAACGGTTTTTACCATAACATATACGTTATCATTCAACTGTGTGGCAATATCAAGCTGAAGCTCTTTACGCCGCTTGTTACAATAATAACCGACTCTTTTCTCTTTGACCTCATCCTTATACTTCTCAACATAATCAGAGGTTCTCGTTATATCATATGCTTCATAATACATCTCGCAAGCCGCGATCTGCTGCCGGTACACGTCATCATCAATATCCGACAATCTGGTGCTTCCCTCATTTGTCACAGGCGGCAGCTCTGTTGAAAGACTGACACCTTCAAGCTCACTTTTAAGGGCTGATTTATCACTGCATCCGCATCCTAAAAGAAGTATCATTGCGCATACTATAAAGCACAGGTTAATCCTTTTCAATATAAATTACGCCCCTTCCCCTGAATTACCGGTTGTTGAAGGCTGACTTTCTGCCGCGCTGTCCTTTTTTTTCTTTGTGCTGCTGTTTGATTTGCCGCTTGCTCCCCGATTGTCGCTATAGGAATAACCATAACCATAGCCATAACCATAACCATATCTGCCGTAACCGTTTTTATAACGATAATTCCTGCCGTATGCACTTCTGTATGCTCCGTAGTTGATACTCATTGCATCTACATCGTTTACAAAGAAACCAAGAACCTTAGCTTCCGCAATATTGAGAAGCTTAAGAGCCTGAGCTATACTCTCATGATTAGTATAACCCTCTCTTACAATAAGCATTACACCGGTTACAAGTCTTGATAATGCCACTGCATCTGTTACAACCGTTACAGGCGGCGTATCAAGCAAGATATAATCATACATTCCCGAAAGCTTCTTAATAAGAGACTCCATTGCATCTGATGCAAGAAGCTCCGCAGGGTTCGGCGGAATCGAGCCCGACGTCAGACAATCAAGACCGGGTCTGAGATTATGATAAACCACATCCTCAAATTCCTTCTGTTTTGATAAAATCGTTGTAAGTCCGTCGGTTTTTACAACGCCAAGATACTGATGTATTCTCGGCTTACGAAGGTCACAGTCAATAAGCAGTACCCTCGAGCCGGTCTGCGCAAATGTAATCGCAAGATTTAAGGTTGTTGTTGTTTTACCTTCTCCGGCGTTTGCGCTTGTTACACAGAGCAGCTTGCATGAATCTTCCGTACCTGCCAATGAGAACATAATATTTGTTCTTGCTGTCCTGTATGCTTCCTGAACAATAAACGGTGTTTTTCTATTTAATATAGCCTCCTGACTCTGCTTCAGCCGCTGTTGTCTCTCGTCAACCTGTTCAGTCTTTTTTCTGTTAAAAAGAGCCAGTTTACTTTTATTATCAGCCATCATAACCTCCTGATTTTTTCTGACGTCAATTTCGGTTTTTATCCGAATGATTTAATCAAATCTAAATTTCTATATGCTTTTCACTAAGTTTTCTATAGTCAATGCAATGAAGAAAACTTAGTGAAAAGAGGCATTAACCGCACACATTAAGCACTATTAAAATACGAAGTGCTTAATGCATGCTATATATATGTACCTTGTCAGTTAGTATCAAGGTTCGGTATTTCACCAAGTATTGGCAAGCCATACTTAGCAACAAGCTCTTCCTTGCCCTTAACACGCGTATCAAACATATTAACAAGGAATACTATAACCATTGCCACCGCAGCGCCTGCGACAAATCCGATAATGGCATTTCGCGCGGTGTGAAGCGGTTCTGCCTCGGTTGCCTCAACAGGATACTCCGTAAGCTTTGTGCTACCGCCGCCGAATACTCTTGCGATCTCACTCGGAGCATTGTTTACAATACTGGAGCATACAAGATACGCCACATGGGCATCGGCGTTTTTAACAGTAAGCTTAATAATATTTGTATCTGTGACAGCTTCCATTGATATCATATCATTCAGATCATCAACCGAATACTTATTGTCGAGGTCATCGCTTACCGTATCAAGGAACGATTTGCTGTTAAGCACATCTATATATGTAGGCAGCAGGTTCTGCGCGTTGTTAAATGCGATGGCATTAACATCTGTCGAGGTCTGCTGCGCCTCAGTTGTTATAAGTAATCTTGATGTTGACTGATATTCGGGAATTGATGTAATTTTAAAATATGTATATGTTGCGCCGCCTACAAGTACTGCCAGAATAGCAATAAACCACCAGAAGGTGAGCATCATATTAATTATATCAACGACACTTATTTCAGAATCACTGCCGCTTTGAGTCCCCTGTTCTGTCTTTACCTCATTTTCCTGCAATTATAAACACCCTTTCTATTTTTCTCATATTTTATAACATTATATATTATAGCACAAGTTTTTTTCTTTGTCAACAATACATCTGTTCAAATTTTAAAGCTCAGTGTATTATTTGTTATAATTTATAATGAAAAGAGCTATACAATCTATGTACAGCCCTTTATAATTAATCATCAATATCATCCTCATCCTCAACATCAAACTCAAGCTCGATGCTCTCATGACAGTTGGGACATATAATACTGTTTTCATCATCAAGCATATCGAAATCAACGATCACATCCTCACCGCATTCAGGACACTGTATCTCAAACAAATCCTCGCTGTCATCGTCATACATATCGAAAAGATCATCGTCATCATCGATATCCTCATAATCTTCATCATCCCATGACTCATAGTCATCCTCTGAAGCATCCTCCAGCGCGTCATAGAACTCATCAAGATCTGCCGCAATATCATCCGTATCCTCTTCAAGCTCATCAACACGAGCCTCGAGCTCATCATTACGGTCCCAAAGCGTTTCGATCTCATCAGCCGCATCCGACAATGCCTCAATAAGCTTGGTTATAAGCTTACCTTCATCCGACTTTTCGGAAATTTTCATCCCGTCAGCCAGACCTTTGAGATAGGATATATTATTTGTTAATTCACTCATGATCTTGTCCTCCTTTCTGATGGGAGAATAAAAGCTTATTTTGTAACTCTTTCCATATATTCGCCTGTTCTTGTGTCGACACGGATAATATCCGAACCGTCAACAAACAGCGGAACCTGAATTACTGCGCCTGTTTCAAGAGTTGCCGGCTTTGTAGCGCCTGTAGCTGTATTTCCGGCGAAGCCCGGCTCTGTTTCTGCGATAGCGAGCTCAACAAAGGTCGGCGGCTCAATATCGAACACCTTACCCTTGTATGAAAGGATCTTACATATATCGTTTTCCTTAACAAATTTCATCTGATCAGCAATCTCGTTCATAGCGATCGGAATCATATCAAACGTTTCCTGATCCATGAAGTAATAAAGGTCGCCGTCATTATATGAATACTGCATATCCTTTCTCTCAACGAAAGCGTTTTCAAACTTCTCTGTCGGTCTGAATGACTTTTCAACAACGCTGCCGTTGATTACATTCTTCATCTTCGTTCTTACGAAAGCGGCGCCCTTACCCGGCTTTACATGCTGGAATTCAACTACCTGCCAAACTCCACCGTCCATCTCAAAGGTTACACCGTTTCTGAAATCTCCTGCGGTTACCATAATATTTCATTCCTTTCCACCCGTTCCTTTAAAACGGGGCTTTTATCTTTTTTCTGAGATTCACAGCCTTACGCTGCATACATATATTATTATTCTATCAAAAAACTCAATAAATTGCAAGTCTTTTTTAAGAAATAGAGCGTATTTTTAAAAAAATATCTTAAATAACAATCAAATTTTTCGGAGAATGAGCAAAATTTACTATTTTACCGTCAATAACCGCTACAAGGTCCTCGATTCTGACGCCGCCCCAGCCATCTATATAAATTCCCGGCTCAACACTTAACACATTACCCTCCGAAAGCTTATCCTTGCTCTTTGGAGAGAAGCACGGCATTTCATGTATCTCAATTCCCACACTGTGTCCGAGAGAATGTCCGAAATTTTTGCCGTAGCCAGCCGCCTTTATGACATCGCGCGCAAGTCTGTCCGCCGCCGCGCACAGAATACCCTCATGTATTCCGTCAAGCGCTGTCTGTTGAGCCTTGAGAACTATATCATATATCTCTTTCTGTTTTCCGTCAGGCTCTCCGAATACAACGGTCCTTGTCATGTCCGAGCAGTAGCCCTTATATACACATCCGAAATCAAGCGTCAGCAGCTCTCCCTTTTTTACGACCTTATCAGTCGCTACACCGTGCGGCATTGATGAACGCACCCCCGAAGCCGCAATTGTTGGAAATGACAAACCGCTTGCCCCAAGCTTTTTCATCGTCATTTCAAGCTCAAGAGCTATTTCACGCTCCGTCATACCGGCCTTCATAAATTCAAGCATATGCAAAAATGCCCTGTCGCCGATCATCTCCGCTTCCTCTATGATTTTAAGCTCTTCTTTGTCTTTGGTATATCTCTGGGCATCAATCAGCTTCTGCGCCTTAAAGAACCGCTTGCCGCGCGACTTTGCCTGAAGCTTTTCAAAAAAGGCAAAGGTTATCCGCTCCTCTTCAAAACAGAGCTTATCCTCCTCAACCATTTCAAAAATCTTCTCCCAGCCCTGTTCAATATCAAGCACGCAGAAATCCGGAGCCTGCTCCTTTGCCTGAACAAAATACCTTGAATCCGTTACAAGATACCTTTCTCTGCGTGATATTATAAGCCAGCCGTCCTCTGAGTCAAAGCCGCTGTAGTAGAAAATATTCGGATAACCCGATATGAAAACCGCTCTGTCCTCCTCAATATTTTCGAGCAGCCTGTCAATCCTTGACCCCATCGCAAAGCGCCTCCAATGCAAGCTCATAGCCCTTGAAGCCCAGACCGCATATCTGACCGATACATTCCGGCACGGTGACGGAATGATGGCGAAACTCCTCGCGCTTATGAATATTTGAAATATGTACCTCTATAGCCGGAAGCTTTACCGAGCCGAGCGCGTCACGGATCGCATACGAATAGTGAGTAAACGCGCCGGGATTCATGATGATTCCGTCAAACACACCGAGCGCCTGCTGTATCTTTTCGCAGATCGCGCCCTCATAATTGCTTTGAAAAAATTCGACCTCTACGCCAAGCTCCTCCGCTTTCTTTGATATCTGCTTTTCCAGTCCGGCAAGCGTATTTGTGCCGTAAATTCCCGGCTCGCGTATTCCGAGCATATTGAGATTTACACCGTTTATTATAAGATATTTTTTCAATTCTATTCCTCCTCAAACAACAGCCTGCACATATGTTCTCTGTTGTTCACAAATTCCTTTGTCAGACGATAATTATCGGTCTGCTCATAAGATACCTTTTCTATTCCGTATTCGGAAAACTCATATATTTCCGCATTGGGATATCCTGTCAGTATAGGTGAATGAGTCGCTATTATGAACTGCGACTCGTCATTGACCAGAGCATGTATCTTAGCCAGAAGCATATACTGCTTTGATATTGACAGCGCCGCCTCAGGCTCGTCAAGTATATATACACCCTTCCCGAAAAAACGATTGCTTACAAGCTCCGCAAAGCCCTCACCATGCGATCTCGTGTGAAGCGACCTTCCTCCGTAATTTTCATAAGCCCGCGGATCATGCGTTCTGCGCTCATCCATATCTGTAGCAAAGTTATAAAACGATTCCGCTCTCAGAAAAAAGCCGTCCTTCGGTCTGTACCGTTTTGCCAACGTGATATATTTATAAAGCTCTGAATGTGTTTCCGCAGTTGAAAAGCCGTAATCACGTGTGCCGCCCTCCGGGTTAAACCCATATTGCACAGCTATCGCCTCCAGAAGCGTTGACTTGCCGCTGCCGTTTTCTCCCACAAAGAATGTTACCGGTCTGTCAAGCGTCAGCTTTTTTTGTTTAAGTGTCATTATAGCCGGAACATCTCTTAAATACGAATCCTCAGGGAGCTCTTTATCAAGCCTTATCTCAAATATGTACTGCTCATAATTTCTCATGGCAGCAGCTCTATCTCCTTTATCAGCTCATCAACGATCCGATCCTCCGGCACCTTTCGCAGAATTTCGCCTTTTTTAAATATCATTCCGACACCCTTTCCGCCGGCAATGCCTATATCCGCGTCGCGCGCCTCGCCGGGGCCGTTTACTATGCAGCCCATAACGGCAACCTTGATGTTTTTATCCACTCCCTCAAGTCTCTTTTCAACCTCGGAGGCTATGCCTATAAGATCAATCTCGGTTCTTCCGCAGGTGGGACAGGAAACAAATTCTATTCCGTCCTTACGCAGACCGCACACACGCAGAATGTCCTTTGCCGCGTATACCTCGCGCACCGGATCCGCGGTAAGTGATACGCGCAGAGTATCGCCTATGCCCTCATTGAGCAGAGTACCTATTCCGATGCTTGACTTTATTGTGCCCATTCTCTCCGTTCCCGATTCCGTTACACCTATATGGAGCGGAATATCACATTTTTCGGAGAATTTACGGTAAGCGTCAAGCATAACGGGAACATTTGAAATCTTTATCGATACCACCATATCCGTAAAGTTCACATCGTCAAGGATTTCTATATGCCCCATCGCGCTCTCCACAAGCGCGTCGGCAGTCGCTCCGCCGTACTTTTCAAGCAGCCTCTTTTCGAGGGAGCCGCCGTTTACGCCTATTCTTATGGGAATACTCTTTGCCTTTGCCGCGTCCGCGACAAGCTTAACCTTATCGCGGCTTCCTATATTTCCCGGATTTATCCTCACCTTGTCAATACCGTTCTCAATGCACTTGAGCGCAAGGCGGTAATCAAAATGAATATCTGCGACAAGCGGAATGTGTATCTGCTTCTTAATGTCCGCAATCGCCTCCGCGGCCTCCATATCCGGCACAGCCACACGGATTATCTCGCAGCCCGCCTCCTCAAGGCGCAGTATCTGCGCCGCGGTTGCCGCCGCATCGCGCGTATCGGTGTTGCACATCGACTGTATTACCACCGGGTTTCCTCCGCCGATTTTAACCCCGCCGACATTTACTTCTCTTGTAGGTCTTCTGTTCATAAATATCACCCTTTAATTAACTTTACTATGTCATTATACGAAACAAACACTATCAGCGCTATCAGCAGCATGAAGCCGATAGCGTGAACAATGCCTTCCTTTTCCGGCGGTATTCTTCTGCGGCTTATAAGCTCTATTATCATAAAGAACAGCCTTCCGCCGTCCAGCGCCGGGATCGGCAGAAGATTGAACACGCCGAGATTTATCGTAAGCAGCGCCGTAAGCTCCAGAACATACAGCCAGCTGTAGCTTCCGCTGTTCACGGCTGTATTTACCTCCGTTACAACGCCTACCGGACCGCTCATCTGATCCATTCCGATTTTTCTCGTTACCATCTGCCACAAGGAATTGTATACAAGCTTTACAACAAACTTGGTTTCATGCCATGCCTGCGGAATGATATTTGCTATCGTTATATCCTCATGCACAGGGTAAAAGCCTATAATAAGCTGTTTTACTGTCTCGGTTGTTCCGACCTTTTCCTCGTCCTTTACAAACTTCTCACTGTACGGAACAAACTCTTCGGCATCCTCCCTGCCGTTTACAACACTTACCGCCTTCATGCCCTCCTCGGTATACTCATAGGTAACAACATTTTCCGACGGGCGGAATACCGTGTGTATTTTCTCACCGTCACGCTTTACGACAAGCTCATATTCCTCACCCGCTTCAAAATCATCCTTATACAGCGATATATCCGAGTAAAAGCTCACGTGCTTTCCGTTTATTTCAATTATTTTGTCACCCGGCATAAGTCCGGCATCCTCAATATAGCTGCCAGGCACAACGCTGTCTATAACGTTTGTGCTGACAGGCGACATGAAGGGAATTATAACCATAAACAGCAAGAAGCCTAAGATTATATTGAATATACCTCCCGCAGCGACAACAATAATTCTCTGCCAGCACGGACGGTTTGAAAAGGCTCTCGGATCCTCCGACGCCTCGTCCTCGCCCTCAAACTTGCAGTAGCCGCCGAACGGAATACATCTTAACGAATACTGTATTTCGGATTTTTTGCTGTGCCATATCGCAGGTCCGAAGCCTATTGAGTATTCAAGAATTTTAAAATTCATAAGCTTCGCTGTTATAAAGTGTCCGAACTCGTGAAGTGAAATCATCACAAGGAACATTAATATTGTTACAATAGCAGTAACCACTACAATATCCTCCTTAACCGGCAAATTTACTCTTTACGATCTCCCTTGCCTCTTTATCGGCATTATAAATATCCTCCAGAGATGGATTAATTATTGTCTTATGCTGCTCCATCGCGTATGCGATCGCGTCTGTTATTCCGAGATATGAAAGCTTACCCTGCATAAACAGCTTTACAGCCTCCTCGTCGGCGCTGTTAAACACCGTTGCAAGCGTGCTTCCGCCGAACTCTCCGGCACGTCCTGCCTGCTTTGCAAGCTCCAGAGCATAAAAGGTCTCCGTGTCCGGCTCGTCAAAGGTCA
>JBJEIV010000320.1:0-8856 GCA_051877395.1 Candidatus Ornithomonoglobus sp. | reverse complement strand
TTGACTAAGTTTTCTTCATTGCATTGACTATAGAAAACTTAGTCAAAAGCATATACTTAATAATTTTGAAAGTGAGGAAATTTATATGACAAAACAGGAAATATTTAAGCTTATGAGCGAAAATCCGGTGTTTTATCTTGCAACTCAGGAGGGCGATCAACCGAGAGTGCGCGGGATGCTTTTGTACAGAGCGGATGAGAACGGAATAATTTTTCACACCGCTTCAACAAAGGATGTCTATAAACAGATAACGGATAATCCCAAGGCGGAAATGTGCTTTTTCGGAAACGGCGTACAGGTGAGGGCAGCCGGGACGCTCGAGCTTATAGACGATGAAGAACTGAGGCGGGAGATTTATGAGCATCCGACAAGAGGCTTTTTGCGTGAATGGAAGAAAAAAGGTATTGGCGGAATATTACAGATTTTCAGAATGAAAAACGCAACCGCGGTTACATGGACTATGGACAGCAATTTTGATCCCAAAGCACCGATACAGCTTTAACAAAAAAGGCTCTGCGCCGCTTTAATGACTGCGCAGAGCCTTTTTATTTCAGTCCTCAAACCAGAGCCGTTCAACCTTAGTACATTTTCCCGTGGCTTCGTCGACGGTGAAAACGCAGGCGCAGAACTGACCCTTGCCGGCGGCAATTTCAAATTTCTGCGGCATTCCGGTTCTGAAGCGGTTGACTATAATTGTCTTGTTCATTCCGAGAATCGAATCGGAGGGACCTGTCATTCCGAGGTCGGTTATATAGCCTGTGCCGCCGGGCAGTATCTTTGAATCCGCTGTCTGGATATGCGTATGAGTGCCGAACACGGCGCTGACCTTACCGTCAAGAAAATACCCCATCGCCATTTTCTCCGAGGTCGCTTCGGCATGAAAATCGACAAATATTATCGGAGTGATTTTTGAAACCTTTTCAAGCTCCCGCTCAGCTGCGGCAAACGGATTATCGCACGGCACCATTTCAACCTGACCCATGAGGTTTATTATTCCGATTTTAACACCGTTTCTTGTTGAAAGAATAACGCTTCCCTCGCCGGGGGGATTCCCCGACCAGTTTGCCGGACGGATAACGTCACCCTCGCTGCGCATGATGGCGGTAACCTCTTTTGCGCCCCAAACATGGTTGCCCATTGTAAAGGCGTCAACGCCTGCGCGCTTCATTTCCTCATAGCACGCGCGCGTCATTCCGCGGCCGTGATTGGAATTTTCTCCGTTTGCAATCACGAAATCAATATTACTCTGATATTTTAAATCGTCAACATATTTAAAAAGCATATCTCGGCCTGCGCGGCTCACGATATCTCCGATACATAATACTCTCATAATTAATCTCCCGATATAAGATAAAAAAAGGAGCACGCCGGAGGGGTAGAAGTGCGGCGGCCAAGTGACTAACCGCAGTACCTTTATCGTACGGCGGGGACACAGCTGCCGGCGTCCGGCTATTGCTCCCAATTTTCGGTTTTCAGCGAAAGCGGTTGAATGCGGATTACTTAGCGTAATCTACCGCGCGGGTTTCACGGATAAGGCTGACCTTGATCTGACCCGGATATTCAAGCTCGCTTTCAATTTTCTTTGCGATTTCCTTAGCGACAATGATCATACCGTCGTCATTGATGACCTCAGGCTTAACCATAATTCTGATTTCACGGCCTGCCTGAATTGCAAATGACTTTTCAACGCCTTCAAACTCGTTGGAAATTTCCTCAAGTCTTTGCAGACGCTTAACATATGTTTCAAGGTTTTCGCGTCTTGCGCCAGGTCTTGCCGCCGAGATCGCGTCGGCTGCCTGTACAAGCGTTGCGATGATTGTCTGCGGCTCAACATCACCGTGATGAGCCATAATAGCATGTACAACGTCCTTGTTCTCGCGGAATTTTTTAGCTATATCCGCGCCTATTGTAACATGCGAGCCCTCAACCTCGTGGTCAACGGCTTTACCAATGTCGTGTAAAAGACCTGCGCGCTTTGCAAGACTGACATCGCAGCCAAGCTCGCCTGCCATAACTCCTGCGAGATATGCAACCTCAACAGAATGATTTAATACGTTCTGACCGTAGCTTGTTCTGTATCTGAGCTTACCGAGAAGCTTGATGAGCTCCGGATGCAGTCCGTGTACTCCGGTTGAGAACGCGGCGTTTTCGCCCTCTTGTTTGATGATGGCGTCAACTTCCTTACGAGCCTTTTCAACAGACTCTTCAATTCTTGCCGGATGAATTCTGCCGTCAACGATAAGCTTTTCAAGCGCCAGCTTTGCAACCTCACGTCTTATTGGATCAAAGCTTGACACGATAACAGCTTCCGGGGTATCGTCAATTATGAGATCAACACCGGTCATTGTTTCAAGTGTTCTTATGTTGCGTCCCTCGCGGCCGATAATACGACCCTTCATTTCATCACTCGGCAGATTGACAACTGAAACTGTGGTTTCCGCTACATGATCCGCCGCAACCTTTTGAATTGACATTGCGACTATGTTCTTAGCAAGCTTTTCCGCATTTTCCTTTGCCTCATGCTCAATTTCTTTAACCATAACAGCGGCATCATGTCTTGCGCTCGTTTCAATCTCATGAACAAGGATGCTCTTTGCTTCCTCTCTTGTGAGACCTGAAATTCTCTCAAGCTCCTCCGTCTGCTTCTGTTTGATTTCTGCAATTTCATGCTCTTTTTTATCTAAAGACTTCAATCTGCTGTTGAGCGACTGCTCTTTTCTTTCGAGATTATCGGTCTTTTTATCAAGTGTTTCCTCTTTCTGGTTAACTCGTCTTTCCTGGCGGGAAATCTCGTTGCGGCGCTCCTTGATCTCCTTGTCAAGCTCGGCGCGCAGCTTTTGATTTTCCTCCTTCACCTCGAGCAACGCCTCGCGCTTTTTGTTTTCAGCGGCGCGTTCAGCTTCGGAAACAATAGCCTTAGCTTTTTCTTCGGCAGACCCGAATTGCGCTTCGGCTACCTGTTTTCTGTGTTCAATACCTGATGTAAAGCCTTTATTATATGACATTTTAGCGAGAAACGCGCCCGCGGCGGCTACCGCTAAAATCAATACAATTAGAATTATATCTATAGTTGTTATTTTAAACACCCCCATTTTAATGTGATCAACTATTATATACCACACGCAACCGGAGGCGTATCCGTATAGAAACGGCTGCTTATATATTATTATGTAAAATTACAGCAAAGCGGATGATGCGGCGTGCAGGTTTTGCCGCACACGGCTTTTAATCTAAACAACCATTTCGGAACACCCAATATGATTGTGTGCAGCTTCATTTACTGTAACATTATCAGAAAACTTTTTAAAGAATATCAAGCATAATATATTTTATAATATTTTGCGCAAAATGTCAAGATATTTTGCGAAATTACACAAATTTTTTAAATATTATTGGTTATAGTTCGGCTATAAGGTCTTGAATATAAGGTTTTTATGTGGTAAAATATATTCCGAATACAATATTACAGAGGTAAGTCGGAAATGGTACTTTTGACAGCGGAAAATATAAAAAAAGCGTACGGGGAAAGAGCAATCCTCAAGGATGTATCACTGTACATCAATGACACTGATAAAATAGGAATCGTCGGGGTAAACGGCGAGGGAAAATCCACGCTTCTTAAAATTCTTGCGGGAGAGCTGGACTGTGACAGCGGCGAAATAACACCGGCAAGGAATCTGAGGATCGCATATCTGCCGCAGACTCCGGTATTCAAAGAGGGCTCAACTGTAATTGAGGCGATGGAGTGTGAGAAAAACGGCGCGGATGAATTTGAGGCAAAACGGATACTCACGAAGCTTGGCATAAATGATTTTGACAGAAAAACAGAGCTGCTCTCGGGAGGACAGAGAAAACGGGTGGCGATAGCGAGCGCGCTTTCGGGTGAATCCAATCTTCTGATACTTGACGAGCCTACAAACCATCTTGACAGTGAGATGATAATATGGCTTGAAAATTTCCTTAAAGCGTATAAGGGCGCTATTATAATGATAACCCATGACAGGTATTTCCTTGACCGAGTAACGAACAGGATCGCGGAGGTTGACCGAGGGGAATTGTATTTATACGAAACAAACTATTCGGGCTTCATTGAGGAGAAAAACGCAAGACTTGAAATCGCGCGGTCTGCGGAGAAAAAGCGTCAGGCATTTCTGCGCAGGGAGGTTGAATGGGTGCGCCGCGGCGTTCTTGCCAGAGGAACAAAGAGCAAGGCGAGGCTTGACAATTATGAGCGGATAAAAAATCAGGAGGGACTGCATGAGCGGCAGAAGCTTGAACTGTCCTCTATGAATTCGCGTCTGGGAAAAAAGATAATTGAAATTAACGGTATCGAAAAGTCCTATGACGGAAACACCTTAATCAGCAATTTTTCATATAATATGCTGAGAAACGACAGAATCGGTATTGTCGGCTCAAACGGAACGGGAAAATCAACACTTTTGAAAATGATTGCCGGAATGATTGAACCGGACGAGGGCAGTATTGACCGCGGAGAAACGGTGAAAATAGGTTATTTTTCGCAGGAAAGCGAAGCTATGGATTTATCCATGCGCGTTATTGACTATGTGAAGGAGGCGGGAGAGTATATAGAAACTCCCGAGGGCACAATATCGGCGGCAAAGCTTCTGGAGCGATTTTTGTTTGACGGAGAGGCGCAGTGGAGCACAATAGGGCGCTTATCGGGCGGCGAGCGCAGGCGGCTAGAGCTTATGCGGGTACTTATGACGGCGCCAAACATTCTTCTGCTTGACGAGCCGACAAATGATCTGGATATAGAAACGCTGTGTATTCTGGAGGAATATATAGAAGGCTTTGCCGGAGCTGTAATCGCCGTGTCGCATGACCGATATTTCCTTGACAAAATCTCAACCCAGATATTTGAGCTTACACCATACGGAGAGATAAAGCGCTATCCGGGTAATTACTCTGATTATGAGGAAAAGCGTGTGGAGTACAGCAGAGAAGCGGCAAAGCCAAAGGAGAAAACCGCGCGTACCGTAAGGGAAAACAAGCCGAAATTCACATTTAAAGAGCAGCGGGAATATGAAACGATAGATGATGATATTGCGGCGCTTGAAGAAAAAATAGCATCGATAGAGCAGAAGATGTCGGAATGCCCGACAGATTTTACAAGGCTCAATGAGCTTGCGAATGAAAAGGCGGAGCTCCAAGCGCAGCTCGAAGAAAAAACAGAACGATGGGTCTACCTCAATGAAAAGGCTGAGGAAATAGAGGCGTATAAAAACAACAGATAAAAGGAGCGGACAGATGAATATATTTTTGATTTTCGCATTTTTATTCTTTGCGGGGAGCGTATGCGGCTGGTGTCTTGAGCTGCTTTTCAGACGGTTCTTTTCAAAGAACAATCCGTCAAAAAAGTGGGTGAATCCCGGATTTCTTAACGGCACATATCTTCCGATTTACGGCTTCGGCTTATGCGCGCTGTATGCGATGACAATGCTTGAAGAATTTATATATGTTGATAATGCTGTTCTTCAGAAAATTATATTGTTTATAATGATGGCGGCGGCAATGACCGCTATCGAGTACATAGCCGGAATAATATTTATAAAAAGAATGAAAATCAAGCTCTGGGACTATTCGGAGGAATGGGGCAATATTCGGGGGATAATATGTCCGAGATTTTCGTTTTTCTGGGCGGTGCTGAGCGCGCTGTATTATTTCCTTATTCACCCCCATGTTCTTGACGGAATACGCTGGCTTTCGGAAAATCTCGCGTTTTCGTTCTTTATCGGACTGTTTTTCGGAGTGTTTATAATAGACGTAAGCTATTCGCTCAATCTGACGGTAAAAATCCGTAAATTCGCAGAGGAGAATAAGGTTATAATAAAATATGAAAATCTCAAGTCCGAGATCAATTCACGCGCAATGGAGGGGCAGAAAAATCTTCTTAACTTTCTGCTCCAGTTCCGTTCCGAGCGCGCGCTGAAGGAGTCCCTTGAGGAGCATCTGAAGCGTATAAAAAGGAAATAGCTAAAGAACCATTATAAGCGTGCCTGCGGTTATAAGCGCCATGCCGATAACGGATTTTACGGTGAAATCCTCGTGAAGAAATACGAACGCGAGAATCAGCGTAATAACCACGCTGAGCTTATCCACGGGTACGACCTTGGACGCGTCGCCGATCTGCAGCGCCTTGTAGTAGCAAAGCCAGGAGGCGCCTGTGGCAAGTCCTGAGAGAATGAGGAAAAGCCAGCTTTTGCGTCCTATGGAGGAGATTCCGCTGCCTGTTCCCGTTATAAGCACCATGCCCCATGCCATAGCTACGACAACAACCGTGCGGATTGCCGTGGCAAGGGTGGAATTGACCCCGTCAATTCCGATTTTTGCAAGTATGGAGGTCAGCGCCGCGAACACCGCCGATAAAAGCGCGAATACAAACCACATAAAAATCGTCTCTTTTCTGTCTTTGGTATATATTGAGTATAGCACTGTAATGCGTATGTGTCAATATACTTGGCGGAAAATTGAAAAATATCTGAATAGAAAGATTGTATTATCGGCGTGAATCAGAATATGAAATTAAAAACCCGACTGAGGGCAATGCCCGCAGCCGGGTTTTATATCTTACCGTATTATACTGTTTAAATTATTCAGCATCCTCTGCAATCTTCGCCTGAGCGGCTGCAAGTCTTGCAATCGGAACTCTGAACGGTGAGCATGAAACATAGTCAAGACCGATCTTGTGGCAGAACTCAACTGATGTCGGGTCGCCGCCGTGCTCGCCGCAGATACCTACATGGAGTGACGGACGAACCGGCTTACCGAGGTCGATAGCCATCTTCATGAGCTTACCAACGCCTGACTGGTCGAGCTTTGCGAACGGATCGTTCTCGAAGATCTTCTTGTCATAGTAAGCGTCAAGGAACTTGCCCGCATCATCACGTGAGAAGCCGTATGTCATCTGTGTAAGGTCGTTTGTACCGAAGCAGAAGAACTCAGCCTCTGTTGCGATCTCATCAGCGAGAAGCGCAGCTCTCGGAATCTCGATCATTGTACCAACCTCATATTCAAGGCTTGCGCCTGCTGCTGCTATTTCAGCATCAGCTGTTTCAACTACTACCTTCTTAACATATTTAAGCTCCTTGATGTCGCCAACCAGCGGAATCATGATTTCCGGCTTAATTGTCCAATCCGGGTGCTTCTTCTGAACATTAAGAGCAGCTCTGATAACAGCGCTTGTCTGCATCTTTGCGATTTCAGGATATGTTACCGAAAGACGGCAGCCTCTGTGTCCCATCATCGGGTTGAACTCGTGGAGCGAGTCGATTATTGTCTTAATCTGCTCAACAGTCTTACCCTGTGTATCAGCGAGAGCCTTGATGTCCTCTTCCTCTGTCGGAACGAACTCGTGAAGCGGCGGGTCAAGGAAGCGGATTGTTACCGGATTGCCCTCAAGCGCCTCGTAAAGCTCCTCAAAGTCTGACTGCTGCATCGGGAGAATCTTAGCGAGAGCCGCCTCTCTCTCCTCAACAGTGTCTGAACAGATCATCTCTCTGAACGCGTCAATTCTGTTGCCGCCGAAGAACATATGCTCTGTACGGCAAAGACCGATACCCTCAGCGCCAAGCTCTCTTGCCTTCTTAGCATCCTCAGGAGTATCCGCATTTGTACGAACCTTGAGTGTTCTGTACTTGTCAGCCCAGCCCATGATTCTGCCGAAGGTGCCTGCGATTGTAGCGTCTACAGTCGGGATAACACCGTCATAAATGTTACCTGTTGAACCGTCTATTGAAATGAAGTCGCCTTCCTTGTAGGTCTTGCCCGCAAGAACAAACTGCTTGTTAGCCTCGTCCATAGCGATATCGCCGCAGCCTGATACGCAGCATGTACCCATACCGCGTGCAACAACGGCAGCGTGTGATGTCATACCGCCGCGGACTGTAAGGATACCCTGTGAAGCCTTCATACCCTCGATATCCTCAGGTGATGTTTCAAGACGAACAAGAACAACCTTTTCGCCCTTTGCGCCCCATTCCTTAGCGTCATCAGCAGTGAATACTATCTTACCGCAGGCAGCGCCGGGTGATGCGCCCAGAGCCTTAGCTATCGGTGTAGCAGCCTTCAGAGCCGCCGGGTCAAACTGCGGGTGGAGCAATGTGTCGAGGTTTCTCGGGTCGATCATTGCTACAGCTTCCTTTTCTGTTCTCATTCCCTCGTCAACGAGGTCGCAAGCTATCTGAAGAGCAGCCTGAGCTGTTCTCTTACCGTTTCTTGTCTGGAGCATATAGAGCTTCTTGTTTTCAACAGTGAACTCCATATCCTGCATATCTCTGTAGTGGTTCTCAAGAATCTGGCAAACCTCCTGGAACTGAGCGAATGCCTCCGGGAACTCCTCTGCCATCTTAGCGATCGGCATCGGTGTACGAACGCCCGCAACAACGTCCTCGCCCTGCGCGTTTATAAGGAACTCACCCATGAGCTTCTTCTCGCCTGTAGCCGGGTCACGTGTGAACGCAACGCCTGTACCGCAGTCATCGCCCATGTTACCAAATGCCATGCTCTGTACGTTAACAGCGGTACCCCATGAATACGGAATATCGTTGTCACGGCGGTAAACATTAGCTCTCGGGTTGTCCCATGAACGGAATACTGCCTTAACAGCGCCCATAAGCTGCTCCTTCGGGTCTGTCGGGAAGTCCTCGCCGATCTTTTCCTTATATTCTGCCTTGAACTGTGAAGCAAGCTCTTTAAGATCGTCAGCTGTAAGCTCAACGTCAAAGGTAACGCCCTTCTCAGCCTTCATCTCATCGATAAGCTCCTCGAAGTACTTCTTACCAACTTCCATAACAACGTCGGAGTACATCTGGATAAATCTTCTGTAGCAGTCCCAAG
>JBJEIV010000319.1:0-8864 GCA_051877395.1 Candidatus Ornithomonoglobus sp. | reverse complement strand
AAATGACATTCGGCGGCATGGAGGCGCTTTTTGATTACGCGATAAGATTTATAAAAGTAATGCGCATGAGTGACTGCGTTGATATATTTATTGTAACGATTGCGGTATATTACTGCTTTATAGCTATGCGCGGAACAAGAGCGATGCAGCTGCTGCGCGGCATTGCAATTGCCGCAGCCGTATTCGCGATAAGCAATTTCCTTCGTCTTGATACATTAAGCTACATACTGGGAAAGGTGTTCCAGGGCGCTATGGTTGCGATAATTGTAATATTTCAGCCTGAACTCAGAAATCTTCTCGAACACATGGGACGTCTTAAGCTCGGTCATTTTCTGGGACTTGCCTTTGATACAAGCGAGGAGGTCGAAACAGGGCAGGTTATTGATAATATAGCGTCAGCAGCCGAGGACCTTTCCAATACAAAAACAGGCGCGCTCATTGTAATAGAAAGAGGGACCCGTCTGGGGGAATATATGCACAGCGGAACCTCGCTAGACGCGAATGTAACAACAGAGCTTCTCAAAAATATTTTTGTGCCCAACACACCGCTTCACGACGGCGCTGTAATTATAAGAGGAAATAAGATCATAACAGCGGGCTGCGTGCTGCCGCTCACCGCAAATACAAATCTTTCAAGTGAGTTGGGGACAAGACACCGCGCGGCGCTTGGGCTTTCAGAAGCCTCGGATGCAATAATAGTGGTTGTAAGTGAAGAAACAGGAAAAATATCAATCGCTATTAACGGTTCACTTATGCGCAATATGACACGCCAGTCTCTCACAAAGGCGCTCACCAAGCTTCTGAATAAGGATACGGAGAGCGTTGATTCCGCGAAAAAGCTTCGTTTTCGCAAATCAAAATAATAAGTCTATACAAGCAACAGGAAAGAGGTGCATAAATGGCTCAGAATGAGAAACAACAGCAGACGACGAAAAAAGGTCTATACATGATCGCGTCATTAATAATAGCGATCATTATATGGAGCCTGGTGACCTTTACGACGGACACTGAAATAGCCAAAACGATACATGATGTGAATGTAAGCTATGTAGGAGAGCAGGCTCTTAAGGAACGCGGGTTTGTTGTTACCGGTGTTCGTGAGGATATTGATCTGTGGGTAAAGATAAGCGGAAGACGGGGTGACCTCATAGGCGCAATAGACCGGGTAAGGGTTGAACTGGATCTTTCTGCGGTTGCAGAGGCAGGCGAAACGGAAATCGAGGGAACGGTTAAGACCTCTAACAGCCAGGTGGATGTTATAAAAAAAAGCTTTACCTATGTGCCTGTTATTATTGAAGAATATGTAACAAAAGAAATCCCGATCGAGGTAAAACAGATAGGAAGCTTCAAAAATAATCCGGTCATATCGGAGCCGCAATATCACACAATAGAAATTTCGGGAGCTAAAAGTGAGATCGACAGAGTGGATACCGGATGTGTAACGGTTGATCTTTCGAAGCTGACGGACTCGGGAGAAACTGTCTCGGGAGTGGTTCTTATGGACAGCGACGGCGAGGTCATCACCGATGCGGTCACGATAGAAGGCCCGACTGCGGATATGACTGTTTCAAATGTTGTGTGTAAATATGAGGAATTGGAGATCAGGCCGGTGCTCGGAGAGGGCATTTATAACATGGCGGCGCTTGATGAGGAAAATACCGAAACAGATCCGGAGACCGTTAAGGTATGGGTTATGCCGGGCTACAGCTTTTCGGATGTTAAAGCGGTTATAAATGAGTATACAACGGAGGAAATAAGCTGTGAACTGGTACAGGAGGACGGAATGTATATTCCCGATAGTGATAAATATGTAAAAATAAGGCCTGTGTTTGCAGAACGGACAACAGAATAACATACACAGAGTGCCGCGGCAGTGCGGCGCTCTGTTTTTTTAAGAAAAAACAAAAAAATTATAAAAAAGCGGAACTTTTTCCGGAGATATGCGTCTAAAGAAATGTAACAGGCTGAAATGTACAATATGATAAAATTTCTGAATGGCTAAAAAGTCTACATATTGACTTAAAGTCAACTATTTTCTAGTTACTTTTTTACAAAAATGTTTCAGAAATTTTAAAAATTAAAAAAAAGTATTGACATATCGGATGTTAAATAGTACAATATTGAGTAGCAATCTTGGGGTAGCTTGGGTAGAAGTGTTATCTGAGGATTGTTACCGTAATATTGAATGAGGACTATCGACAAAGCAGGTTATCGTTCGTTGGTCTTCGACTTCGTTTCTTACTTGCATAGGGAACGGATAAAACAACCCGGCAGACTAATGGGAACAATTTACCGGGCATATAAAAACGGTTCCCAACAAATTCAAAAGGGAGGATTTGAGACAATGAGAAATCTCAAAAAAGTAATTTCATCTGTTGCTGCTCTCGCAATCGTTGCTTCATCAGCTTCAGCATTTGCTATCTCTTTCCCGGACGTTGAAACATCAGCATCATATGCAGGCGCTGTTCAGGCTCTTTCAGGTCTCGGCGTAATCAATGGTGATGATAACGGTCTTTTCAACCCGGACAATCAGGTAACAAGAGCTGAGTTCACAAAGATGGCTGTAGAGGCTCTCGGCGAGGGTGACGCTGCAACATCACAGACAACATCACAGTTCGCAGATGCTGCCAACACATCAGTTCACTGGGCAGCAGGTTACATCGCACAGGGTGTTTCAGACGGTTTCATCAACGGTTATGATGATACAACATTCGGACCGGATGATAAGGTTACATACGCTCAGGCATGTAAGATGCTCGTAGCTGCTATCGGCTACACAACATATGCTGAGAACCAGGGCGGATATCCGTCAGGTTACGTTGCACAGGCTTCAACACTCGGCATCACATCAGGCGTATCGGCTACTAACGATACAAACCTTACAAGAGCGCAGGTTGCTACTCTTATCTACAATGCTATGGATGTTCCGCTTTGCATAATCGATTCATGGGAGTCAACTTCAACTCTTACAGGTGTTGTTCAGACACCGGTTCTTAAGAAGCTCGATGGTAAAGAGAACAGAGATTATCAGACACTTCTTACAGACAGACATGATGCTTATAAGGTTAAGGGTCGTGTAACAGTTACTTCAAAGGGCGGCAGCGCTTCAGGTCTTGAAAAGGACGAAGTTACATACGCAGTTGAGTCAGCTGATAACTACAACGATATCCTTAACGTTACAAAGGATGATGTACAGACAGAGACAATGAAGGTCGGCGAGACAAATGCTGCTGACATGCTCTTCGAGTACACAGAGGCTCTCGTTCAGATTGACGAGGATTCAGATGAGGTTACAATCCTTTCAATCCAGTCATACGGCAACTCAAAGACAGTTGTAGTTGCTGCTGACGATGTAGCAGATGACGATTCAACAATCGGCACAAACTATGTTGAGAACAAGAAGCTCCCTGTTTATAAGTCAGAGACTTCATCATCAACAACAAAGTATGATCTTTCAGTATCAAACGGCGAAGTAAACGCTATTATGTATGTAAACGGCGTTGATGCAGGTGTTGTTACAAACGAGAAGATTGATAAGTATATCCTTAACAATTCAACAGGTACTGTAACACTTGTTGACGTAACAAACACAGGTTCAACATCAACAGACGGTAAGTATGAGTACATCATGGTAGACTACTATGTTGACGCTGTAGTTGATTCAATCACAACAACTTCAACATATGCAAGAATCTACTTCAAGGATTCAGAGGCACAGCAGAGAATGCAGTGGGATCCGGAGGATGATGATGTAGATATCACATTCACTCTTGACGGTGTAGCTATTGCTTACACAGACCTTCAGGAATTTGATGTTCTCTCAATCGCATACGACGTTGTTAACGAAGACACAGATCTTACTGACAACGACTACTATGATGTAAGAGTTTCAAGAAATGTAATAACAGGTACTGTTACAAGCCGTGATCAGGAAGACAACACATTAAGAGTTGACGGTAATGATTACGATGTAATTGATAGAATCGACGTTGTATCAGACATTGAGCTTTCAACAGAGTACACACTTTATCTCGATGCATTCGGTTATGTTGCATACATTGAGGAGGGTTCATCAGATAAGAACTATGGTGTAATCGTTGCTATGTATAAGTCAGCAGGTAATGACGAGTACACAGTAAGAATGATCACATCAAATGCTGAGGTTGTTGCTTACGAGTGTAAGGATTCAACAGAGGCTAATACGTTCTACACATACGCTGTAACAGGTAAGATTCCGTCACAGGATAACCCGATCCAGGCTGCTCAGGCTGTAACAAAGACTGACCTCAGAGATCAGATCACAGCTGGTGCTACAGTATGTACATACAAGCTCTCAGGCGGTAAGGCTAAGTTCGACAAGGCTATCGCTGGTGTAGGCGGCTCAGATCTTGAGTACAAGGCTAACTCAGGCAAGCTCGGTTCATACACACTTGCAGAGGGAACAACAAAGCTTATCGACATGGATAACTACATGAAGCCGGAGAACAGCGGTTCAACAGTTTCAACACTTTCAATGTCAGTATTCGAGGACGAGGCTACATACACAGCATATCTCTTCGATAAGAACACCAACGGTGACTACAGATTCGGTGTAGTATTCGGCGGTACATCATCAATCAGATCAGAGTCATCAATGGCTATCGTTCAGAAGGTTGTAGGTACAACAGATCTCGACGGTACAACATGCACAGAGCTTACAGTTGCTCGTGACGGTCAGGAAGACATCTCAGTTCTCGTTGAGGGTGACGATATAGATGCAGCTGAGGGTTCAGTAATCGCTTATGTAATCGGTTCAGACGGTTATGTAGAGGATGGCGACCTTTATGTTCTCGTTGACGCTGCTTCATCATACGAGAGCCAGAAGGCTAACCTTCTTGCAGATAATAACTTTGCTAAGGCAGTAAAGAATGCTAATATCATTGAGACAGGCAAGTATTCAGGCTTTGCTACACCGAAGTATGCTTCAACAACATCAAAGGATGTAGTTCTTTACTACGGTATCGTATACAAGAAGTCAGCTAACAACCTTGAGCTCTTCACATCACAGGATAGCAATGGTATTTCATCAGTAAACGATGTTGAGACATTCTCAGTATCAGGCGCTAACCAGTATGTATATGACTACGGTCAGAAGGCTAAGTACAGAGTATCAGTTGGTTCACAGACACAGGCTTCTACAATATTCAACCAGTCATACTGCACAGCTGAAGGTGGTGCAGACACTGGAAACGACAAGAACTACGTATCATGGAATTTCGTAGGCGCAGAGGATGCAACACCGGCTCTCGCACTTGTTAAGGAAGTAGACGGCGACGTTCTTGACGTAATGTACTTCGTAGCTCCGTAATCACAGTCTATAAGGCGTAAAGATTACTAAATAGAGTATAATTAAAGAGGTTCCCCATATGGGGAGCCTCTTTTTCTACACTTGACAATGTTGTGTTAGTGTGATAAAATACTGTGAACAGAGGAGGATGGAAGTTTGAAAAAAATGCTCGTTGCATCTCGCACGCCCGTGCTCACTTGCATACACGCGTCTCATTCGCGCGGACGCACAATCTGCTTAGAGCATTTTTCTCAAACGCTTTTTGTGAAAGGAGTTAATGATCATAATTATGAGCCATGTAGTAGATTTTTTCACTGGTCGTTACGGCGCGAGCGGCAATATAATAGTCAGTATAATATTTCTTGCTATGGCAATTCTCGGTGTGATTATCGCTACACACGGTCGGGGAGCTATGATATGGCTTGTCAGCATATGCGGAATGATCGTGGGGATTTTAGGCGGGGCAATGACAGGGCTTTTAGTATTTGACAGCTTTTTGTTAATGCTGCTGTTTGCGGTCGCGGGCGGCGTGATCCTGCTTTTGCTTGTTAAGTTTGTCAAGAGCTTCGGATATTTCATAGGCATAGGAGCGCTCGGATTCTTTCTGGCGTTTACAATAACATCTGCGATGTATACCACCAACACAAGGATAACGGAAAATACAATACTCCTTATAGATATGGCGGCAGGAATTATTATGGGACTTCTTGCTGCAATAAAGTCAAAGTATACCGTATCCGTTATTACGGCGGCAGCCGGAGGTGTTATTGCCTCTGTAAGCATACTGGCGCTGTTCAAGTGTTATTTTGCCGACTGGAAAACATGGATCATCGCATTGATAATGGCCGTTGTGGGAATGATAGTACAGATACGCGTGTATGATATAAAGCCTTCGGAGAAACGAAAAAAGCCAAAGCATGGCGTAAGAAATACCATACCGAAGCCCCAGAATAAGCATGCCAAAAAATAATTGATTTTATAGAGAAAAATATTAGTGAAAACACTTGACACATATTAAAAAGCGTGATAAGATAGTAGCGTACAATAAGAATAAAGGTAGAGGCGCGCGATTCATAAGTAGCCATAAGGAGAAATGCGTGATTTGATGAGTTATGGTAAAAGGGGAGAGCGCCGAAGTGCAGGGCTTCGCAGACCCTGTGCTGGTCATATCGTTAATAACGCTGTGACTGTCACCGAATGGTGGAGTGCTATCGCTTATAACATAGTCTATGGAAGAGCAATAGCATAAAAGCTATTGTTTTTTACTATATTTAGTTTTATGAAAGGTAAGGTAATAATGAAGGAAAAGTACAATGTTGGTATAATAGGCGCCACAGGTATGGTTGGTCAGAGATTTATCACACTTCTTGCGGATCATCCGTGGTATGATATAAAGGTGCTTGCCGCATCACCCAGAAGCGCGGGCAAGGCATATAAGGACGCTGTAGGCAAAAAGTGGTGTATGGATGTTGAGATACCAGCAAAGGTTGCGGACATGGTCGTTATGAGCGCTCAGGACGATGTTGAGAAGATCGCCGGAATGGTTGATTTTGTGTTCTGCGCTGTAGATATGATGAAGGATGAGATAAAGGCTCTTGAGGAGAGATATGCAAAGGCTGAGTGCCCTGTTGTATCAAACAACAGCGCGCACCGACACACACCTGATGTTCCGATGATTATTCCGGAAATTAATCCGCAGCATCTTGAAATAATTCCGGAGCAGAGAAAGAGACTCGGAACAAAGAGAGGCTTTATAGCAGTCAAGTCAAACTGCTCGCTCCAGTCATATCTTCCGGCAATGGCTGTAATCAACAGAAAGTACCCGATCGACCATGCGCTGGTAACAACCTATCAGGCAATCTCAGGCGCGGGCAAGACCTTTGAAACCTGGCCGGAAATGGTGGATAATCTTATCCCCTATATCGGCGGCGAGGAGAATAAATCGGAGGTTGAGCCGAACAAGATTCTCGGTAAGATTGAAGGCAGCGAAATAGTGCCGTCAACCGATTTGCAGATTGAGTGTCAGACCTACAGAGTGCCGGTTTCAAACGGCCACACGGCGGCAATCTTCTTCTCCTTCAAGGACAGCGAAAACAAGCCGTCAGTTGAGGAAATTGAGCAGATGTGGAGAGATTACAAGGGTGTTCCGCAGGAGCTTGATCTGCCGCACGCGCCGAAGCAGTTTATTTATGTGTATACAGAGAAGGATCAGCCGGATCAGCCGCAGATCAGGACAGCAAGAGAGATTGACGGCGGTATGGCTATTTCATGCGGACGTCTCAGAGAGTCAACACAGTATGACTACAAGATGGTTTCAATGAGCCACAACACATTAAGAGGCGCCGCGGGCGGAGCAGTATTACTTGCAGAGCTGCTTACAGCCAAGGGTTATATGGACTAATATCATTGAAAGGGTTGATTATATAATGGCAAAGACATTACCGTTTACCGGATCGGCGGTAGCTATCGTTACACCGTTTGACGGAAACAAGACAAATTATGACGTATTGGGAGAGCTTATCGAGTGGCATATTGCAAGCGGAACAGACGCGATCGTAATATGCGGAACAACAGGTGAAGCATCGACTATGCCGGACGAGGAGCATCTTGCTGCGATCAAGTTCACAGCTGAAAAGGCTGCGGGCAGGATTAAGGTTATCGCCGGAACAGGCTCAAATGAGACCGCCCATGCGATAGTGCTTTCAAAGAAAGCAGAGGAATACGGCGCTGACGGACTTTTACAGGTAACTCCGTATTATAACAAGACAACACAGAAGGGTCTTGTAGCGCACTTCACGGCAATCGCCAACGCGGTAAGCATACCGATTATTCTTTACAATGTTCCTTCAAGAACAGGCGTTTCAATATCAATCGAGACTCTTAAGGAGCTTGCAAAGGTTGAGAATATCGTTGCAATAAAGGAAGCAAGCGGAAATATCTCATACACGGCAAGAGTAGCCGCAGAGGTGCCTGAGCTGTACATATACTCAGGCAATGACGATATGATAATTCCGATTATGTCACTTGGCGGCAAGGGTGTTATCTCGGTGCTTGCAAATGTTATGCCGAAGGAAACTCATGAGATGTGTCAGGCATATCTTGACGGTGACTGCGCAAAGGCAACGAAGATGCAGCTTGACTATCTTGAGCTTTGCAACAAGCTCTTCATCGAGGTCAACCCGATTCCGGTCAAAACTGCTCTTAACCTCATGGGTAAGAATGTCGGAAATCTTCGTCTTCCTCTGATAGATATGGAGGAAAAGAATCTTGAGGCTCTGAAGGCTGTACTGAAGAAGTATAACCTTATATAATGCGTAAAAACCGGGAGCACATCTTTGGTGCTCCCGTTTTGACAGGAAAGGACAAAACAAAATGACAAAGATTATAATGAACGGTTGCAACGGTAAGATGGGTCAGGTGATCTCGCGCCTTGTTGAAGAGGACGAGGATGCCGAGATCGTCTGCGGCGTTGATCTTGATACAACACAGAAGAACGGATATCCGGTTGTAAGCTCAATCGGAGAGTTCACGGGTGAAG
>JBJEIV010000318.1:0-8875 GCA_051877395.1 Candidatus Ornithomonoglobus sp. | reverse complement strand
ACTTCTCAACTTTTTTATGTGCTTAGGTGGTTCATATCATTTTAGCATATACATTTTTAAAAAAAATTTCCGGGAAATTATTATTTTCCCGGAAATCTCTGTTTTCAGTTATTCTGCAGCGACAACAGTCGGCAGTACCGTTGCATGTATACCTCTGCGGCTCACATCCGCTGATACCTCCGGACTAAATTCATATGTATTATTCTCCGTCTCAGCCTTGCCTTCATACTGCGCAAGATAACTCATAACCTGCTGATACATCATAACCGATTTATTAAAAGTGTCATATGCAAGATCATTGCAGAAGCCGTTTGCCGTCTGATCTCGGTTCTGCGAAATAGCCATACTGTTGTCCATATATCTGACATAATTAATAAGATTATTCTCATATGTATTAAAAAATTCACGAACCTTATTACCGTACAGCTCACGGTTTTGTCCGCAGAGTGTACTAAGTCCGCGGCATGCCCAGTACATAGAGTACAGATTGAACTTCGGAGCGTCAAGCTTACACATTACCGGTGTATCGGTTATCGCCGCGGCATAGTAAGGAACAAACGAGGTAAATTCACTGTTTCCCATGCACAGCCATTCAATACAGCTTGACTCGACATTCATGTTCGGACGTATCTGCAGAATATGACATTCCTCCTGTCTCGCGGTTCCTATTGCGCGGATATATTTGTTCTTCTCCTGATTGACGTTATACTCCGTGTCCTCATAACGGTAACGGGTTACCTCCATTACTTCCTTTACGGTTATCTTCTGTGACGGCGTAAACAGCAGCTCATAATCTGTTTTATATGGGTCTGTCCCTATAGTTCCATGAAGCAGTTTTCTGCCTCCCCATATTCTTATTGAATTTGAATCCTTAGCAGGCTCCGCATAGGTCTCACGGAGATTTATTTTTCCGTTGCTGCTTTTGAGAATATTATTTTGCTTTGCAAAGCTTATAATATCCTTTGACGCTATTACGTCCTCTGAATCCACATCGACCTCTCCGAGCATATAAGCGTTTGCAATAACCGCAGCCTTATCCTCCGGCAGCCTTATCGCCGCATACTGATGTCCTGTATATATCTCCATATACCACGCTTCGTTCTTATCGGCGGTCATGATTATACTTCCCTCACCGGAACCGTATTTATCCACAATATCCGCAATGATTTCAATACCCTCTCTTGCGCTTGCCGCACGCGACAGAATGATATCATTAATCGACAGCTCATAAAGACCGTTTTCGGTAAACGGGTCCGCCGCAATAGCCTTATCATTCGGGTACGCGGTAATCGTAGCGGTTGAAGCAACGCCCAACTCATTAAATCCCGCCTCACCGTAAGGAGCCTTCCCTATGCCCCGTTCCTCCGAGCCCGGCACTGCGGTGTATCTGTATGTATGCGCCGGATATTCCAGCTTAAGCCCTGCCGCATCAGTAAAATATTCACCCGGCTCATGATCCTCTGCCGGATGAACAATAAAACGCTTGCTCTCCCCGCTCTCCATATCCTCAGTACGCATAAGCATTACCGATCCGTCTGCCGACACACCCTTGCCTACATACACTCCCGTACAGGCAAAGGCAGACGCAGCGGTCAGTGTTATTGTAAACAGCGCCATAAATGACATTGTTAATATTTTCAGATTTTTTCTCATATATTTCCAACCTTTCAGTATTACTGTCTGTCACGCATATTATTTATAATACATTATATTTCTGATTTTGTCAAGTCCGCCGTGTTATGCCATATTCCGTCGGTCTTAAACAACAGTAAATATTGTTCAAAAAAACGTAAAATTTCAGCGCTGTGGTTGACAAATATGTGAAATTTATTATATAATTATTATATATAATAACCCGCGAGAGGAGAATTAGAAATGGGATACTATTTTGACGATTCAAAGAGCATTTACTCATATGAGGGAACAGAACCGAAGGCTGTCATAAATTCACTTGCGCACAGATACCTCGGTCAGAACCTCGAGCATGGTCTTTACTACAGAGCATACTGCAACGACGGTATTACACGCGTTTCGGACTACCGTTATGTGATTGATTTCAACAAGGTTTATCCGGACGCAAAGCAGAAGGACTGCGTATGGGCATTTACCTCGGCTTATTCAAACGGAAAGGGCGGCACAGACTTTGATGTCAACTGCTTCGGTCCTATGACGATGTATGTAAACGGCGAGATCGTTTATAAATCTGACATCTTCAAGGAGAGATATTCGGAGAACGCAACGAGAGTTCATCTCCCGTTTGAGCCGGGCTGGAACGATATCCGCATCTGCTTCAAAAAGACAAAGGCAGGCTTCGGCGGTCAGTTCGGTCCGTGGCTGGGCAAGTGGGATTTCTATACCATCATGCCCACAAAGGAGCGCAGCGGTCAGGAGGGCTTTGTGTTCACCGAAATTGTGGACGATCAGTATGAGCCTGAATTTGAAATCGGCATGAGCGAAAAGGATTTTGCAAAGAAGCTTTATCCTGAAACGGAATGGTCAGAGGAGGAGAAGGGAAAGGGACAGCTTGCGAGAATGTTCGGCACAGATGCGGGCAAGTACGCCGTGGCATGGACAAAGGGCTTCTTTAATGATATAGCGGACACCTCGTATAAATTTGAAATTGACACTCTTACACCGGCAACGGTTTATGTTGACCGCAAGGAGGCTTATACCGCAGCCACAGGCAAGAGTGAATTTACGCTTGATATACCCTTCGGCAATCACGACATAGTTGTGAAGGCTGAAAGCGGAGACGACTGGGGCTTCACACTTACATGTGACAAGGTTCCGTTTGAAAATCCGGCAAGAGTAAAGGGCACATCAGAGGTATGGATCTACATAGGACCGTTTGACGCGGGCTTTAATTTCCCGTGGGACGAAGCTATGGACTTGCTCCACGTTGTAGGCGAGCCTAAGACTTATTGGCGGCTTGACGCGCCGAAAACCTTCGTAAGACCGTATAACGAGAACACGCTTTTCGGACGTTGGAATTACCCCCTCGGCGTTACAATGTACGGACTTCTCCATGCGGCGATAATGACAGAAAATGACGACCTCAAGAAATATCTCCGCGACCATGTTCAGCTCTGCTGCGATACGCTTGAATACGCGCTCTGGGATAAGGAGCAATACGGCGGCGCTACATCGGTTCACAATCTCCTTACATCAATCGACTCGCTTGACGACTGCGGCTCGTTCGCATCTATGATGCTTGAGGTTCACAAGTATCTCGGTCTTAAAAACGTTAAGTTTGTCGCTGATTATGTCGGAGATTACATATACAACAAGCAGGACAGACTGCCCAGCGGCGCGTTCTTCCGCAAGGATATGCTTCACTCCTTCCATAACATGACAATGTGGGCGGACGACCTATACATGAGCGTTCCGTTCCTTACAAGATATTATGAGTTCACAGGCGATATAAAGTATGCTGACGACGCGGCAAATCAGTTCTTCGGCTTCAAGGAAATGCTCTTTATGCCGGAGCAGGGAATAATGTCACACGTTTACGACTTCAAGTACGATTCAATGACCGGTGTTCCTTGGGGACGCGGCAACGGCTGGGTTGTATTCTCAATGACAGAGCTTCTCGAAAAGCTCCCCGACGACCACCCGAAGAAGGCAGACCTTATCGAATTTCTTAACACGCTCTGCGCAAGCTACTTAAAGCTTCAGGATCCGGACGGTATGTGGCATCAGGTTATCACGGACTGGGAGTCATATCCGGAAACCTCATGCACGTCAATGTTCATCTACGCATTCTCGCGCGGTGTGCGCTTCGGCTGGTTGAAAAATCCTGCGGACTATGTTAAAGCTGTATTCAAGGGCTGGGAGGCAATCACAAAGACCTCCGTTGACTGTGACGGCAACGTATACGGAGTATGCCGCGGCTCGGAGTTCTCCTTTATCCCCGACTACTACAAGTATGAGCTCGGCTGGAACCTCAACGACACCCACGGCACAGGCATAGTAATGCTCGGCGGTATCGAGGTACAGAGACTTACAGACTTCATTAACGGCAAATAATATAATTCATAAGCTTTGTCAAAGGGTGTTGCAGATAAGCGGCACCCTTTTGTGTATAAGGAGAAATCTCATGGGCGCAACAATAACAATACTGCTTTGCGCGGCTTTAACTTTAGCCGGAATGCCCTTTTTGTTAATCGGTATTATCCTTTTTATACTGTTTTTCAGAAACAGGCATAACGGCACAGCGCAGACAAAAAGGAAATTTACCGCGGCATGTATATCCGTTTTTATCGGAGCATTGTTAATCTCTCCGCTGTTGGATGTCATATCTATGATTACAATAGATAACCCGTTATTTATCCTGTTAGCCGGCTTGCTTCTCATCTCGTCGCTGTTAATATATTTCGTTTATATTTTTATAAAGAAATGCAAATGCGTAAGCCTGTCAAATAAGACGCTTATAGGCTTTGCGGTATTATACTTTATAACAATATTACTGTGTGTCCCTTTGGCTGCAGGTATAACAATACTGCGGATTGTAAACAGCGGCGCGTAAGACATAAAAATATTATATGCCAATATTGACTATTTTTTCTAATTACGGTATAATAATAACTGTAATTAAGACTGAACGGAAACAACAAAAAAGAGAGGAGAATATTAATGAAAAACACAAAACCAATCGCGCTTCTTGCAGCTCTGTCCGTGCTTTCGGGCGGCTCGCAGGTGTTTGCGCAGTTTGAGCCGGATACGTCAAACGACGGCTTCAATACCGGCTATTACAGCGACACAGAGGATGCCGCGGCAAAGTCTGAAACACAGAGGCTTTTTGACAGCAAGCCGGAGACCATGCGCCGTATGGAATACCTCGACCGCGGGCTTACCGCTGTTCCCTCAGAGGACGGCGTGCTTGTGTCATGGCGGTTCCTCGGTACGGATTCGCAGTCGCTTTCCTACAATCTGTACCGCGGCGCGGCAAGGCTTAACACAGCTCCGATAACCGGCAGCAATCTGCTTGATAAGGGCGGCAAGCCGGGCGACGAATACACGCTTGTTGAGCTTGCGGCGGACGGAACGGAAACGGAGGTAAAAATCACAGTCAAGGCATGGGATAAGAAATATATTGAATTTCCTGTTAAAAAATATGATACCGGCGATTACATAATTGATGATGGAGCGATCGGCGACCTTGACGGCGATGGGCAGTATGAGCTGCTCATACGCAGAACTCCCAAGGACATGAATGTCGATACCCGCGTGGCATATCCGATAATTGAGGCATATGAGCTTGACGGAACGTATCTCTGGACTATTAATATCGGTCCGAACGAAATAAACGAGCACGACCTCAATATGATGGTCTATGACTTCAACGGCGACGGAAAATCAGAGCTTATCATGCGCTCCTTTGTCGGTACTACCGACGGCAAGGGCAATGTTATAAAGGATGCCAACGGACTTGTCACCGACTACTCAAAGCTTGCGGACAATCTTGCGATTTTCACCGACCGCCAGTACATAGTATCAACTCCCGAATATCTCTCAATGTATGACGGCGAGACCGGCGAGGAAATCACGCGCACTGAGCTTCTCCCCGCGCAGGAGCCGCTCTCAAGCTGGTCATACCGCTACACCGATACGGGCAGACTTACAAAGCGCGCAAGCCACCACAATTTCGGGCTCGCGTATCTTGACGGCGTTACGCCTTCATTTGTCGAGGTTCGCGGTGCGTGGGACAACGTAAAGGCGGCGGCATGGCATATTGAGGACAACAAATTTGTACTTGACTGGGAGACCGACACCCCGAACAAGGAGGATGTAAACAGTATTTACGGCGCTGTGAACCATAACCTCGCGGTTGTCGATGTTGATTTTGACGGCAGGGACGAAATTCTTTCGGGTCCTATGGCGATAGACCATGACGGCAGTCCGATGTATGCGGCAAAGGCTGCGGGATCTGACGGCGCAGAGGTAAAGCTTGCTCACGGCGACGCGTTCGACGTTGCAAAGATGGACCCGGACTATGACGGCTATTATGTATGGGCATGTCATGAAACCGCAAATCTCCCTGCAAATATAGAGCTGCACGACGCGAGAACAGGTCAGGTTATATTCGGTTACGGCAAGACAAAGGACTGCGGCAGATCAAGAGCGGCAGACATAGACCCTAACTACCGCGGCTATGAGGTATGGGGCGCAACCGCCACAACACCGATGAATGTAAACGGAGAGAAGATTGCCGAAAGCTACAACACCTTCTATACACGCCTGCCCGACGGCTCCTTCCAGACGGACGAGAACGGCAATGCGCTTCAGGCAACGCTGCCGATGAACTTCCAGATTCACTGGGACGGTGATTTATTAAGCGAGTTTCTTGACGGCACACGCATTTCGGAATACAACTATGAGGGCAAATTTATTGACGTTATAATGGACGCTGACGGCTGTATGTCAAACTGCGGCACAAAGGCAGTTCCTGTTGTCGCGGCAGACCTTTTCGGAGACTGGCGCGATGAGGTTGTATGGAAAACAGCGGACGAAAACGCAATCCGCGTTTACTCCACAGCTATTGAAACAGAATACAAAATCCCGACACCGATGCACGATTATTTCTACCGCGCGTCGATCGCGATGCAGAACAACCACTACAACCAGCCGGCAAACTACAGCTACTATTTCGGCGCTGAAACAACTACAGTTCCGAAGCCGGCTATATATACTGTTCATAATGGTGTAACCCTTACAAATCCCGATACGGTATCAGAGTATACAATAGATGTAGGATTTGCAAAGGCCGCAGCAGCGGAGCTGAAGCTCCTTATAAACAGTCCGTACGCATATTCCGATAATAAAATAGTCAGAATTGATGAAACAGACGATAAGGTTGTCCCTGTTATTAAAAATGACAATACGCTCGTTCCGGTACGCTTTATTTCAGAGAGCTTCGGCAGCAGCGTGGAATGGAACGAGGCTGACAGAACGGTTACAATCACATCGGACGATAAAAATATTGTCATGACAATCGACAATAAGACGTATACAGTAAACGGAGCTGAAAAAACGCTTGAAACAGCGCCCCAGATCATAAGCGAACGCACAATGCTGCCGCTCAGAGCAGTCGCGGAGGCGCTGGGCAAAAAGGTTTCATGGGACGGAGCGTCAAGGCTTATCGTTATAGGCAGCGAGGAATTCAGCGACAGCGCGAAGTCAGCGGAAATAGCAGCGGTTCTCAAGAACGGTAAGGAACTGAAAAAAACTGAGACTGTTGTACTGCCAACACCGACACCCGCTCCGGCGGCAACCGAAAATCCGTATGCTTCCATGAGCTATGATACAAAGGCGCTCGACGGCACAACCTATAAGGTTTACATTGACGAGGACTTCTCGTCATACTCAAGCGGCGATGCGGCAGGCTGGGCAGGAACAAAGCCCGCGCCAATCACAAATATCGGTGTACAGAACGGCGCGATTACCTTCAGCGGCACCGATAAGGGCAACAGAAACGCAGTCTATACTCTTCCGGGCGGCATGACAGGCAAGGTATATATTGAGCTTGACTGGACGGTCGGAGAAATGACCGGCGGCTCATCAGTCGGAGAGCTTCGTTTTGCAGGCTCGGACGGCGCGGTATTCCTCTCCTTCCGCACACAGGCGGGGCAGGAGCTTGAATACAACTACGGCGGCAAGATCTCCAACCAGGGACTTGAAACCTTTGAATGGAAAAAGGTCGGCTCAGGCTTTACAAGCAGCGGCGCTGTTCATATAAGAGCTGTTGCGGACTTTGACAAATCAGAGGTTACCTTCACAGCAGCCCAGAACAATGCAAAAGCGGAAATTACAATGCCGTTTACCGACGCGTCAGACTTCGGCGCAATAGAGGTTCTCGCGGTAAGGAACGAAAAGAACTGGAACTGGACGACATCGCTTGACAATCTTACATTCGGCATGACTGACTAAATATAATTATCAGAGGGGAGAAAATATGTTCTGTTTTTGTTTTATTTAGAAAATATGACATAACTTGCTCCCCTTAAAACCAATACCACTAACATCATTTGTTATACCATAAAAAAATCTTTTATCAAGTATTTTTGCAATAAAAAAACCTTGACGCGAAAAATCAAGGTTTTTTTATTGGGCTCCTGTCTAAAAATCCCTATGTTAACTTCTAAAGACGTGAATATTATCGGCATAATTTTGGAAAAATACAACAAGACCCGCGGTTTTCCGGCATTTTGTAACATTTGTAACCTTTATGTTACAAAATATTAAGGTCTGCGGTATTGAAACTTAATATTTTATTTTGTATAATATTATAGCATGGGTATAATAATTCCCATACTTTTCGGAAGGAGGGAAAATACTGAAGACGCGGTTTTACAAGCTGTTATGTCTGACCTGCGTTTTTACATTGCTTGTCACAATCTGCACTCCTCAGGCCTTTTCGGATAAAATGTCCGGCAAAGCGGCATCTGTTTACAGCTACACGCTTAATGACGAGATGGCGCAGTACGGGGTTCTGTCGACTACAGAGGTCACTCTAAGCATACCAAATGGCGCTGTCACCGGTATTTACCCATCCGGTGTTATATACGCAGACATAATCAACTTCGACAACAACGAAAACCCATACCTTGTTATTTTCCGTGCCGACTCTGCTCTTCAGGGTGTCTGCGCGGACGTATTCAGATACGACAGCGAATCAGGCGAGGCCGTTTCAGTTATTACTCTTGCCCAGTGCTACAACTCTGAGCCGGGGATAACAGGCGAATTCGCTCTTGGTTTCAATGAAACAAACAGATATATCATATATAATGAGTACCTTTACGGTGAAAAAATCAGTTCCGACTACTACACGGTAATAGACGGCACGGCATATAAGTTCGTAAGCAACCCCGATTATGCG
>JBJEIV010000317.1:0-1811 GCA_051877395.1 Candidatus Ornithomonoglobus sp. | reverse complement strand
AAAAATCTGAGCGGCTTATCAATTATCTTTGGAACCTTTAATTTCGGCACAGGAATTTTATGCAGCAAATCCTGAACAAGTCCAAAGGGACATAAAAAACCGCACACAAGCCTTCCCACCAGTATTCCGAACAACATCAGCAATCCCAGCACATAAAAGCTTATCCTGTGCTTTCTCCCGCTCATTACCGACTGCAAAGAGCCTATCGGACACGAACCGAGCGCGCCGGGACAGGAGTAGCAGTTGAGAACCGGCACGCATACCCGCTTTGAGGAACCGGTAAATATTTTTCCGCGGACAAAGCCGGCGGCATAGCCGTTCAGGAGCGCCGCCGCCGCAAGCTGAAAAATATTACGCTTGAGTTCATGTTTCTTAGTTCTTTTCATCATTCGCCTCATTTATCCGATACCTATACAGGAAAGACAAATATTTATCGCTTTTTTAAGCACCTCCGCGCATTCGCCGCGATATATCCCTGCCGCGATGAAAGCAGCGGACAGACATATTATTCCAAGCTGTATAAGCCTGAGCCTTTTATTATTCATTAACCTTCTCCAGAGCCTCGTTGATAAGCTTCATATAGTTGTTCTTGACCGAGTCATCAACCTCTGAGCCGTCACACGGAACACCTACCATCATTCCGACCGCGTTTGCGTCCTTGTCAACAAAAACCGTTGTGGGGTAGCCCTGTATATTATCTGTGCCGACCGTACTGTTAAACTCCTCGGTTGCGCCGATTATTGTAAAATTCGGTTCAAGCTGCTGTAAAAGCGATTCAAATTCTTCCGATTCTTCAAATGCGTCTGTACATACCCCGATAATATTTACATTATCCGGCAGCTCATCATACATTTCATTCAAATACGGTATTTCCTCAAGGCAGTACGGACACCATGTTGTCCAGAAATTAACCAAAGTAATGTCATAATCCGCAAAAACCTCCTCATTTACCGTATTGCCGTTTGTATCGGCAATGCTGAATTTTGTCATATCAATTCCGTCAGCGGCGGAAAGCTTGATTTCGTCCATGCTTTCAAGGCTGCTTTCATCCGCATTTGTACTGCTCTCATTTTTATTTCCGCATGCGCAGATTAAGCTGACAGACATACATCCCGCAAGAATTAAGTATAATATTTTTTTCATATCAAATATCTCCGGTTAAATGTTTTAAATCTGCTTCGGCTTGATTGCCTCGTAAAGCGCGGCATCCGTAAGATGCTTATACGGCTCGACATAGAACATGCTCACTATTCCGAGAGTAATCGCGCCGAGGAAATTCCAGAGAATGAAGCTCAGATCAAGCACAAACGCTCTCCACTTGTTGCCCTTCATCATTGCGCGGCTTGCCGCGAAAACTTCCTTCTGCGTCATATTGGGATTTTCCGCTAAAATATATGTAACCATTCTGTACTCATAGCACTTTATAAGACCGGGTACAATGAAAACACATAACCACAGAAGAATCTTTACGTCCATTAAGAACATTGTCCACGCGTTTCTCTTATACGCGCAGTCAAAGCCATGACCGAGGTCGGATATATTGCCCTTATCCCTTACCGCGTTGAGCTTGAAGGTGTCAATGCCTACGGTAAGCGGATTTACTATAAGCGCATTGGTGAGTATCATAATCGCAATGGCAGCGGCAATAATCAGCATCACCAGAGCGCCGATAAACAGAAGCGTCCCGTCTGACATCTGATTAACCGCATTGGTTATCTCCGTATCCGCGTTTGATATCGAATACCCCGCTCCGCACGCTCCGCCGCCGATAAGCGCCGAAAATACCGCGGCAGCCAAAACCGACTTCCAAT
>JBJEIV010000316.1:0-1817 GCA_051877395.1 Candidatus Ornithomonoglobus sp. | reverse complement strand
AATGCAAATATATCAAGGCATATCAAAGAGCTTTTTTATGACCTCTTCCGTTATCCTTTGCTCATACGTCCGAAATTCCTCCGAGCTGACGTTTATTTCTTTGCCGTTCCTGCTGTAATGCCTGATCTCGACCTGAGTCTCTTTCATAACGACCACCTCCGTTTAATTATATGCGCAGGATGATAGTCCACTTTTACGCTTTAAGTATTATTTTCATGTCATCCTAGTAAGCGGATAAACGGCTCTTTCTTTAAATGTTCAAATTCTTTATCATTTAACCATAGGCTAAATCTTCGGTTTCTTGTTCGCAATTTTATCATCTCCTCAAATTTATCAATCAAAAAAGCGGCTCATATCTATGAACCACCCATTTGTACTGTTATGATATTCAAATTACTGTATCATCCAACAAAAACTCAATAGAAAATACAACACCTACATCCACCGAAAAATTACGAATAATTAACTCATTATTCACGATATTCTCCATAATATGTGCGATTTCCTTTGCCAAAATCAAATTTTTCTCCTCATCTGTCTGCTCAGGAAAATTTTCAATCGTAAGCGGTTTAAAGTCCAAAATAGGAGCATAAGTTCCCCATCCGGGCAGTAATACAACAACACGCCCGTCTCAATTCGGATAATCCGGCATGATGATCGACGCCATTATATATGCTAAAATTCCTGTGCCAAAACAGCATATGAGCACTGCCCACAAAAGGCGTACGAGCGTCGAGTCGATATTGAGATACTCCGCGATACCGCCGCATATGCCGCAGATTTTGCGGTCTGTTTGTGATTTGTATAGCTTTTTCATTTCAAGTCCTCCAATCATTATGTCTTTTTATTTTCATTACCACACAGACAATCGGTTCTCCGGCGCCACCCACATTCCGTCGCCCTCGGTTATTCCGAACGCTTCATAACTGTTTTCAGATATTTAAGATATGCGGCTTTTGGCGTTTCTGTTCCCGAAAGATAAAAATCCTTTGTCATATTCGGATTGCAAACGCCGTGTTTCCCAAAAGCATTGCCGCAGCTAAAATTGCTGTTATATATTTTTTTAATCAATATGTATCTAACCGGAATTATAAAATCCATGTAATCAAGTCCCACGCGGAATGAAGAATTGCGCCCGGCCATATTGACCTGTTTTTTCTGAATACCCAGCCAAATATCAAGCCAAGCGCGTACACTGAGACGCTTGTTACAATAATGGTTTTTATATCATATCCTTCAAAAATCCATCCCGGATAGTGAATTAACACAAACAGCGCAGAGGAAATCAGATTTGCCTTTCGCTCGCTTACAAAGGTGGAAATTGAGTTTAAAAACCATCCTCGAAACACGCTTTCTTCAAAAATACCTACCGTCGCAGCCGTTATGATGAGGTCATACAATTTCATTTTTGTGCCGTATCCGCTGCTGTCAATATAAAATCCCGCTATATTGTAAACCAACGCAAATGCCAGAAGCGGCAGCAATATTTTAAGCTTCGGTTTTGTTGTAAGCATTTCCTTTAGGGATATGTTTAAATCATGGCTGTATCTTTTAATCAAAAGAAAAGCAAACAAAGGCCACCATACAAAATGAATTAAAAAGCCTATCACCCATGCCAAAAACTCATTTAGCCCCGATAAATCCACACATACAACCCTTAATGTCCATCCCGCAAAAAACACAAGATAAGATATTACGACCGCTCTTATTTTTAAATGGTTTTTATTCATAACATTCTCTCTCTGTTTTATTGATCCTGTGTTGCTCTTGTATAAATTTCATTTATATGAATATCAGCGGTATTAAGAACAGGCACG
>JBJEIV010000315.1:0-1819 GCA_051877395.1 Candidatus Ornithomonoglobus sp. | reverse complement strand
AAATTATAGTCTATTCCGTCTATCTTCTGCCTGTCAGAGCCTATTGGCATTTTGTCAAGGTCAGCCTTTTTATACCATGTGGTTGACAGCTTACCCGACGGATTGACCTCGCCTGTAAGGATTTTTCCGAGAGCCTCGCCCTGTGTCTGACCGTTATACGACGTCCACAAGAGAGCCGCGCATTTGTCCTTGAAGCCTTCGACATTTACCTGTCCCACGGTCTGGAGCGCCACAATCGTTTTGTCGGGATATGCGTCGCAAAGCTGCTGCACATGATTTTCAGACAGGGGCAAATCTATTGACGCTCTGTCATTTGACTCTCCCGAATCGGCTGTTGTGGTGCCGCCGTAGGCGATTATGTAATCCGCTTTGTCAAGCTGGGTCTTGTAATTTTCAACCGTAAATTCCGAGCTTGCGTTCACCTGAATATATAAATCGGCAGTACCGGTATATCCTCCCGTTGCGCCGTTGTATACTCCGGTGTTTTCCGCATAGTCGTTTTCGCTGTCCGTATGTAAAATTGAAATGTTTGCCGCAGGCTGCGAAAGACTTTCATAACAGATTGAAACATTTACGTTAGGCATTCCCGACAGAGCTGCCGCCTCAATTTTAATATCCGTTACATCTTTAAAATCAACGCCCTCGATACACGCCACGCCTGATTTTGTGATATTTGTAAGAGCGGTCCCGCTTACAGTCATTCCGTTTACCTTTGTCGCCGATGATAAATCAAGCGTTGTGTTCTTTCCAGTGCTTTTTACAAGGGTAATGCTCTTGATATTAAACAGGGGAGTTGTATCGCTTATATTTCCTATCAGCTCAACCCTTGAATCGGGACTGATTTTTTCGACCGCGTCTGTTATTCCATCTATAGGCGTTGTCATCTTTGTCGGCTCGCCGGAATAATCGCCCAGAACAACCTCGTCTGCGTGACTGCCGACAACCGCGATAGTCATTGACGTATTTGCTGAATTATTCCCGTCTGAGGCATCGCCTGCGATTATCGGTGAGCATAAAGGCTTCATTCCCGACAGGCTGTCCCAGACCATAAGCCTTGAGCCGATTGCTATATCCTTTTTTTCCACCGCCGCGGTTCCGTTTGTAAATGTAAGCGGTTCCGTTTTGAGCCCTGTCAAGCTGCCGTTATCATATGACGCGATTATCAGTTCTCCGCTTTGCGCGTCCGCTTTAACGGTTACCGTACCGTTATCATACTCTATACCGCTATCCGTTGTTTTGACATTAAGAGGAAGCGCGCCGTTATTTTCAAGCAGCACCCATGATTTCTCGGCTGCCTCCTCTGCCTTGCGGACGTGCTCGTCCGTTTCTATGACAGATGAGGTTATGTCCTGATACGTTGCGCCTTCATCAAACTCACCCGTTCTCATGCGCTGTAAAAAAAGCTCGTAAACGGCAATGTCAAGCATATCCTCGCTTATAAGCCCCTGCTGAACAGCCGCCGCGACCTGTCCCGTGCCGTTCGCTCCGCTGTTGCAGTCAAGACTGGAGCCTGCTTCGATGATCTTTGCAACGGTCATAGGAGCGGTAATATTGTCAAGCTCCGTGTCGGGGTACAGCTTTTTTCTAAGCGGCTGTCTGCCGTATGCGTTATCCCACGCGCCGCAGTCGCCGACAACAAATCCGTTAAAGCCGTATGTCCTGCGCAGCATATCGTTAATCAGATAGGAATTTGCGCTTGACGCGATGTAATCAATTTTTTGTCCGGTTGACGAGGTCAGGATTTCGCCGTTTCTGTAAATTGTAGTGCCGTTATAGGAGCTCATAACCGCGCCCGGCTCATAGTTTTCAGCAATATCTC
>JBJEIV010000314.1:0-8938 GCA_051877395.1 Candidatus Ornithomonoglobus sp. | reverse complement strand
GACAATACAACACTGTACGCAATATATAAAAAAGATATAACAGCTAACTTTTATTCCGGTGAGAACGTTTTGCAGGACACGGTAAAGAGAACGCTTTGGAATAACGAAAGAGAAGCTGTAATAACCGCGCCCGATCCGTCCCCGCTTGAGGGCTGGACGGCTGTCGGCTGGAGAGACAACAAGCATGCGCTTGAAAGCGATTATACATCGGGTGAGATAACAATATCGGACGATATTGATTTTTACGCAATATACTCAAGAGATATTACCGTCAGTGAAACGGCGGCGGACGGAGAAAGCGCGACAACAGTCAGCTTTAATCAGTATTATAACGCTTGCGGCGGAGCGCAGAGCAGAACGGTTATGCTTGAGGAGCCGGAGCCGCGCGAGGGCTATCGCTTCAGAGGATGGCAGATAGGTGATGACACGAGCAAGCGCTATAAGCCCGGAACTCCCGTCACCGTTTCCGAAAGCACAAGCATAATAGGACTGTGGGTTCAGCTGCCTGAGGGTGACGTTAAGCTCCCCTCGGTGCAGACAGGCGACGCGTCGGTAGCGTCACCCACCTCGGCGGCAATTTCGGCAAAGGTTGAGAGCGACGGCGGCAGCGAGGTTATAGAGAGAGGCTTTGTTTATTGGAGCAAGCTTAACAGCGGCTCAAAGTACACGGTACTGACAAATGCTGACGAAGCCTGCGCCCTTTCAAATCTTTCGCCTGATACGGAATACTATTACTATGCGTTCGCGGAAAACGCGGCGGGTATAGGCAAGGGCTATATCAGAAGCTTTGCAACAGCGTCTGACGATAAGCCTAACGCGCTTATGATAACACCTGAGTATGTATCTATAGAAAAAGATAGTGTGTATCAGCTTCTTGCCACGCTTCTTCCCGCGTCGGCTAAAAACCGCGCGATAGTATGGTCGAGCTCTGACGAGCAGGTGGCGAAGGTAGACAGCGAAGGCAAGGTCACAGGCTTAAAGGCGGGTCAGGCGGTAATCACCGCTACAACCGAGGTTGACAGACTGAGCGCGGAATGTATAGTGGAGGTAACGGAAACAGAGGAAATCAGAGAATACGATTTCTCCGAATGGAACATGGCGACCAACACGAGTAGCTTTGCAAAGGACGGACTGGGCTTTGACTGGGATACGACCAATTACGGCGGCAATCATCAGATCGCTACGGCATATCTGGCGCGCTGGGACGGCGCTGTTTTAGAGGAAAACGACCCGTATCCGGAGTTCAACAATAATCCGGCGGCAAGCTATAAAAAGACGGGCGCGGATTACCACGTTCAGAATGTCGAATGGCTGCCCGCAAGGGAAGGTCCTCTTGATAATGATGAAATAAAATCGGCGCTTATGGAATACGGCGCGGTATACACGCTGTTTAATATAGACTGGAAATACTTTGACGACGCT
This sequence comes from Candidatus Ornithomonoglobus sp., assembly GCA_051877395.1. Taxonomy (GTDB): domain Bacteria; phylum Bacillota; class Clostridia; order UBA1381; family UBA1381; genus Ornithomonoglobus. Next base: position 7,516 of record JBJEIV010000314.1, on the reverse strand, counting down.
ATGCTTAACTATTACAGCCCGACCGAGCTCAGCTCCGGCGGACACTGCGTTACGATTGTAGGCTGGGACGATAACTATTCAAAAGAAAACTTTGTTTGTCAGCCACCCGGAAACGGCGCGTTCCTGTGCAAAAACAGCTGGGGCGAATATTCGGGAGACGGAGGATATTTCTATATATCATATTATGACGCGCAGATGGGACGCATGGATTCAAACGCGGTTGTAACCGGAATGGAGAAGAAATCCAATTACAACAAGATTTATCAGTATGACCCCCTCGGAGCGGTGGGATATATCGGCTGGGAGGATACAACATACGCCGCCAATGTGTTCCCGGAAAACGGAAAAACGCTTGAGCAGGATGAGGAGCTGAAGGCTGTGTCCTTCTACACCTATCATAAGAACACGTCATATGATGTATATGTTGTGACCGATTATAAGGACAGCTCATCGCTTTCGAAGCTGTGGACACCGTCAGCATCGGGCGTGATAGAAAATTCGGGCTATCATACGATCAATCTTAACGCGCCGGTAAGCCTGAAGGCGGGAACCCGGTTTGCGGTAGTTGTAAAGCTTGATACTCCCGGAGAATATTCATATGTATACTGCGAATATCCGGTGTCTGGATATTCAAGCAACGCAAGAGCTAATGCCGATGAAAGCTACTACGGACCTGACGGAGCGGAATGGTATGACCTGACAGAGGATGTTTACAATGCGAATTTCTGTATTAAAGCGTTCACGGATAACGGTCTTGCATTATCCTCTGAGCAGTTGTTCTCGGGAATTGACAACGCGGAAAGAGAATATGAGAGCGACGCGGTTTACACGCTCTCACAGGCTGCGGAAAATGGACTGCCGGTAAATGACGCTTATATTGATTACCTTGAGCGCATTGAGCGGGAAGCCGATCAGATGAGTGTTATGTCAGACGATGAAAAAGCCATGGGAAGCGTGCCGAGCATAACAAAGGCGGGCGCCAACAGCGTTACCTTTACGGACGGCGCGGTATTCCCATCAAGCTATGACCTCAGAGAAATGGGGCTTGTAAGTCCGGTAAGAGATCAGGGACAGTGGGGCACCTGCTGGGCGCACACGATGTACGCGTCGCTTGAAAGCAATCTTTTAAGAAGCATGAAAACGACAGCGGCGGACAGCTCGGGCACTGTGCCGACAGATATGCTTCTGAGCCGCGGTGAGCTGACAATGGCTCCGGGCGCATCAATGACGCTGGCTAAAAAAATTACTCCCGTAAGCGCGGCAGATAAAGCCGTTGTATGGGTAAGCAGCGACGAAAGCGTTGCGACCGTGGATACAAACGGAACAATCCGCGCGGCAGGCGGCGGCTTGGCAAATATAACCGCTGTAACGGTTTCGGGCGGCATATGCTCGCAGTGCAGCGTTGTGGTTGAGGAACAGGAGCTTGAGGAAGTTGTTTCCTTCGAGGAAAAGAGAGTCAATAAATCAAAAGACGATGTATTTATGGTGGCATACTCTGTAACTCCCATGAAGTCGGAGGCAAGCTCCTTCGGCTGGATAAGCGATAACACAAACGCCGCCGTTGTAAATGAAAACGGCGTGATCACGGCTGTGGCAGAGGGAACGGCTGAAATAAGCATCATATCGGATAAAGGCGAAATAAAGGATACTGTTACTGTGGTTGTCGGCGGAGGCTTTAACTGTGAGATCGGCAATATGGATGACAGCGGTCTGACATTCTCTGATAACGCATTGTCCGGAGATGTGATGGTAACGATAAACAATAATGCCGCTTCGGACAGATCGGCAGCGGTAACGCTTGCGGTCTATGACGGCAATAATCTCATGGCAGGAGTAAGCTCGGTATCAAAGCTTCTGTCACCGGGAGAGAATCAAATAGCTTTCAGTGATATAGCCTTTGACGGTATACAAACAGGAAGCTATACGTTAAAATGCTTTGTCTGGGATTCATTGTCGGGCGCGGCGCCGCTTTCGGCTGCGGCTAGTAAGCAGATGCTTATTAATTAACCCGAAATAAAACAAACACATAATAGCCGTCCGGCGGATTCGTTAAAAAGCGAAATCTGCCGGACGGCTTTTTTGATAGTGAAAATGCACAAAAAATAATATAAAATTTCGTTAAAATTATTTAAACTTTTTTTGAGGAATTTTTATAAAAACATTGACTTTTCGGCATAACTATGCTAAAATATATTTGTTGTGACACTAGACAAACGATGATGCGGGAGGTTGCGGTATCAGTTAATGCCGGTTTTTCCGCGGAGATTGTCCGATTCTTGAAATCGGGCGGCAGTCAAGCCACTAAGTCTGTGTCCTGTGTACGCTATACCTGTGCGGGTTGCAGCGGAATAGTCTGCGGCATAGGTGTGTACAGCAGGAGATCTGCGCCCCGACTACGCGCGGATAACAAAGTGGTGAAAATTGACTTGTACGGCCCGTAAATCTTCGGATTTGACGGGTTTTTAAAAGGGTGATACAGAAACACCCGAGAGAGTGTACAATTTTCCGTAAGAGCTGTCGTGCAGGTGCAACGAATTAAATTTTATGAGGAGGGAATCTAAGTATGGCAGCAAACCAGAAAATCAGAATCAAGTTAAAGGCTTATGACCATGTGGTATTGGATCAGAGCGCTGAGAAGATAGTTGAAATCGCAAAGAGAACAGGCGCAAAGGTTTCAGGTCCGATCCCGCTTCCGACAGATAAGGAGATAATCACAATTCTCCGCGCGGTTCATAAGTACAAGGATTCGCGTGAGCAGTTCGAAAGAAGAACTCACAAGAGATTGATCGACATCGTAGTTCCTGGTCAGAAGACAATGGAATCACTCATGAAGATCGATTTGCCGGCCGGTGTTGATATCAGCATAATTCAGAAGTAATTAAGGCTGTAAAAACACAATCCGGAAGTAATAATCGGGTCAGGTTATTACGGTAAAACAATTTAAGCAGTAACCTCGGATGAGGTTATGATGCAGGTCATGTTCGCATTTGCTTTTGTGCGAACCAATAACTGTTAATTAGGAGGAAAATCATGAAGAAAGCAATTCTTGGAACAAAGATCGGCATGACACAGATCTTTGGAGAAGGCGGCAAGGTTATCCCGGTTACAGCTATCCTCGCAGGTCCGTGCGTTGTTGTTCAGAAGAAGACAACAGAGACAGACGGTTATGATGCGGTTCAGGTAGGCTTCGGCGATATCAAGGAAAAGAAGGTAAACAAGCCGCTTAAAGGACACTTCGCAAAGGCTAACGTAGCCAACAAGAAGTATTTGAGAGAGTTCAGACTTGACGATATTTCAGGACTGAACGTAGGTGATGAGATTAAGGCAGACGCTTTTGAGGCCGGAGACAAGATCGATGTAAGCGGCACTTCAAAGGGTAAGGGCTTTGCAGGTCCGATGAAGCACGGACTTCACAGAGGACCTATGACACACGGCTCAAAGTCAAAGAGAGTTTCGGGTTCAATGGGTATGTGCTCATATCCGGGACGCGTATTCAAGGGTAAGGTATTACCGGGCCATATGGGTGTCGATAAGGTTACAATCCAGAACCTCGAGGTAGTAAAGGTAGACGCCGAGCAGAATCTGATTCTCGTTAAGGGCGCTGTACCGGGCATTAAGGGCAGTCTCGTAACAATCAGAGATGCTGTTAAGGCGTAAGAGGTATTTGGAAAGGAGGAACAATAATGGCTAAATTGGCTTTATATAATATGGAAGGTCAGAAGACAGGTTCAATGGAAGCTTCGGACGCGATCTTCGCGGTTGAAGTTAACGAATCGGTTCTTCATACAGTAGTCGTAAACCACCTTGCAAATATGAGACAGGGTACTCAGAACACAAAGACTCGTACAGAGGTTCGCGGCGGAGGTAAGAAGCCGTGGAGACAGAAGGGTACAGGTCGTGCAAGACAGGGTAGTATCCGCGCTCCGCAGTGGGTAGGCGGCGGCGTAGCGCTCGGTCCTAAGCCGAGAAGCTACAGCTACAGTATAAACAAGAAGGTTAAGAGAGCGGCTCTCAAGTCAGCTCTTACAGCTAAGTATAACGATTACGCGGTATACGTAGTTGAGGATCTTTCACTTGAGGAGATCAAGACAGCAAAGATAGCTGCATTACTTAAGGGTCTTGACGTTACATCGGCTCTTATCGTAACAGCAGACGCTGATAACAATATCTATAAGTCATCAAGAAACATCAAGGACGTTACACCGGCTCACGTTGGTACACTTAACACCTATGATGTTCTCAAGCACAAAGCAATCGTTCTTTCAAAGGACGCTGTTGCTAAGATCGAGGAGGTGTATGCATAATGAATTCATACGATATCATAAAGAGACCGATCATCACTGAAAAGTCAATGAAGGTTGAGCTTGACAGAGAGGGTAATGAAATCAAAAAGTACACTTTCGAGGTTCCCAAGACCGTAAACAAGCTTGAAATCAAGTATGCGGTTGAGGAAGTGTTCGGAGTTAAGGTTGCAAAGGTAAACACAATGAACTACCAGGGCAAGCTCAAGAGAATGGGACGCAATGAGGGCAGAAGAGCTTCATGGAAGAAGGCTATTGTTACTCTTAAGCCGGACTCAAAGACAATCGAATTCTTCGATATGTAATTTGGGGACGCAAAAGCGTCAATGACTAAGAAATCCAGTAATATAGATAAGGAGAGTAAAGGATAATGGCTATCAGAAAGTATAATCCTACATCGCCTGCCAGAAGATTTATGACGGTTTCAGATTTTGCTGAGATCACAAAGAAGACTCCTGAGCGTTCACTTCTCGCTAAGAAGAACAAGAATGCCGGAAGAAATGCTTCAGGTAAGATCACAGTTCGTCACAGAGGCGGCGGTAACAAGCAGAAGTACAGAATTATAGACTTCAAGCGTCAGAGAGACGGTATGGAAGCAACTGTTATCGGTATCGAGTACGATCCGAACAGATCAGCTAATATCGCGCTCATTCAGTATGAGGACGGCGTTAAGGCATATATAATCGCTCCGGAAGGCCTTACAGACGGTATGAAGGTCGTTTCAGGAGAGGGCGCTGACGTTAAGGTCGGCAACGCATTGTTCATAAAGGACATCCCGGTAGGTACATTGATCCACAATGTAGAGATTCATCCGGGCAAGGGCGCGCAGCTCGTAAGATCAGCAGGCGAGAGCGCTCAGCTTATGGCTAAGGAAAACGGTTACGGTCAGGTAAGACTTCCGTCAGGCGAGGTAAGACTTGTAGCTCTTAACTGTAAGGCGACAATCGGTATCGTAGGCAACCAGCAGCATGAGAACATTTCAATCGGTAAGGCCGGCAGAAAGAGACACATGGGCTGGAGACCGACAGTTCGAGGCGTAGTTATGAACCCGAACGACCATCCGCACGGCGGTGGTGAGGGTAAGTCACCTATCGGACGTCCGGCGCCGGTTACACCGTGGGGTAAGCCTGCACTCGGTCTCAAGACAAGAAAGTCAAAGAACCGCACAAACAAGTTTATCGTTAAGAGAAGAAACGACAAGTAATTTTATTATTGTCCTTATATTGTTCGTAAAAAGGAGGAACAGAGAATGAGCAGATCGATTAAAAAGGGACCTTTCGTTGAAGAGCGTCTTATGAAAAGAATCGATGCGATGAACGAGGCTAACGAAAAGAAGGTCATCAAGACCTGGTCAAGAGCTTCGACAATATTCCCTGAAATGGTTGGACACACAATCGCAGTTCATGATGGCAGAAAGCATGTTCCGGTTTTCGTAAGCGAAGACATGGTTGGACATAAGCTTGGCGAGTTTGCACCGACAAGAACCTTTAAGGGTCATGTAGGTTCAAAGACATCAAGATAATTAGAACGGGAATAATTCGTTAAAGAGATTTCAGAGTAAAATACAATCCAAAACGATTGGAAGGAGGATTTCCTAATGGAAGCACGTGCAACAGTTAAATATGCTCGCATATCATCCAGAAAGGTGAAGATTGTTCTTGATCTTATCAGAAACAAGCCGGTTACAGTGGCTGAGGCAATCTTGAAGAACACACCGAAGTCGGGATGTGAATATGTTGGTAAGCTTCTTGCATCGGCAGTAGCTAATGCAGTTAATAATAACAACATGGACCGTGATAAGTTAGTAGTATCAGAGTGCTATGCAACACAGGGTCCGACATTAAAGAGAATTCAGCCCCACGCACAGGGCAGAGCTTTTAGAATCTTAAAGAGAACCAGCCATATCACATTAGTGGTTAAGGAATTGGAAGACTAATCAGAAGGAGGTTAACTCATGGGACAGAAGGTTAATCCGCATGGACTCAGAGTCGGTGTAATCAAGGACTGGGACTCAAGATGGATCGCAGGTAAGAAAGAGTTCGGAGACCAGTTGGTTGAAGATTACAACATAAGAAAATTTGTTAAGAAGACTTGCTTCAATGCCGGTATTGCTAAGATCGGTATCGAGAGAAAGCAGAACAGAGTATTTATAACAATCCATGCTGCAAAGCCGGGTATCATCATCGGCCGCGGCGGCGCAGAGATAGATAAGCTCAAGGCTCAGATCGAAAAGCTTACAGGCAAGACTGTAAACGTAAACATCATGGAGGTCAAGAGCCCCGATACAAACGCGCAGCTCGTTGCTGAGAACATCGCAGCGCAGCTCGAGAACCGTATTTCATTCAGACGCGCAATGAAGCAGGTTATGGGCAGAGCTATGAGACTTGGCGCAAAGGGTATCAAGACCGCGGTTTCAGGTCGTGTAGGCGGTGCAGAAATCGCAAGAACAGAGCAGTATCATGAAGGTACTATTCCGCTTCAGACACTCCGCGCAGATATCGACTACGGCTTTGCAGAGGCAAAGACAACCTACGGTATCTTAGGCGTTAAGGTTTGGATCTACAAGGGTGAGATCTTAAACGTAGCTGAGGGCAGAAAGAAGGAAGCTGAAGCTCAGGCTAAGGAAAACAATAAGCGCCGTGAGGGCGGAAACCGTCGCCGCGGTGACAGAAACAACCGCAGAGGCGGCGATAGACGCCCGAGAAATAATGACTCAAAAGGAGGTAAGCAGTAATGTTAATACCTAAGAGAGTTAAGTTCAGAAGAGTTATGCGCGGCAGAATGAAGGGTAAGGCTCTTCGCGGCAATAAGGTTACAAACGGCACATACGGTCTTGTAGCTCTTGAGCCGGCGTGGATAACATCAAGACAGATAGAAGCAGCCCGTATCGCTATGACAAGATATATCAAGCGTGGCGGTAAGGTCTGGATAAAGATATTCCCGGACAAGCCGGTATCAGCTAAGCCGGCAGGCGTTCGAATGGGTAAAGGTAAGGGTGCTCCGGAGTACTGGGTAGCAGTAGTTAAGCCGGGCAGAGTCATGTTCGAGATGGACGGCATTTCAGAGGAAGTTGCTCGTGAGGCTATGCGTCTTGCCATGCACAAGCTCCCGATCAAGTGTAAGTTTGTTAAGCGTGAGGATGGTGAGCAGTAATGAAAATAAACGAAATCAGAGATTTATCAACCGCTGAGCTCGAAGTGAAGCTTCAGGATTAT
>JBJEIV010000313.1:0-8942 GCA_051877395.1 Candidatus Ornithomonoglobus sp. | reverse complement strand
ATCATCTACAATAACAGTCCAGCCCTTGTAGCTTTTCGCCCGAGCAGTTGGACTGTTCTTTTTCAGGCAATATTTTACGGTCCTAAATCCCGCTGCAATCCGCGCGGCGTTTTCATCCGACGGTGTGAACCCGAACAACTCGCAGTTTTCACGTGCCCACAATAGCAGGTTTCGTACATAATAGTCCTTTCCACTCGGATCTATCAAATGCCACTGCTTCGCGCTGGCGTTAGTCTCATACCGTCCCGCCAGCGGGTTAACCGCCGCAGCGGCTACCGCTGTTTTCTGTATATCCCGCCGCCGTTCTCTTTCTTCCGGCGTCATCGCGGCAGCGCGTTCAGTGGCACGCTGTAGCGCAGCCTCCGACCACACGTTGGATTTTCCCCGATGTGACTGTGATCTTCGTATCAGATTGCATTCCCGTGAACAGGTTATTTTCTTTGATGACGGGGGCGCAGCAAATTCTGCCCCGCATATTACACATTTTTTAATCATTTTCCGGTAACCATTCCATCAGCTCTCCCGGCTGACATTTCAACATATCACAAATTTTTTCAATAGTTTGCATACTGAAACTGGGTTTGCCGTTTATCAGATTGAAATATGTGGCCTGACCCATTAGCCCGGATTTCCGAATTTTATGACCGCTGTTTAACCCTGCAGCATTCAGTTTTTCTATCATTTTATCATATTTTATTGGCATTATCTTTCCTCCTTAAAACTTTCCGCCCCTGAAGGTATAGTTATCGTTCAGATCGCCGTATTTTTCAGCAACATATTCATTGGTCATGTTGTCGAAATAGCCGTATTTCTTTGTTACATAATGCTTGCTGTTCGCGCGTGTTTCTACGATTGATATATATGTGCGGCTTTTTCCGTAGTTGTTCCAATCGTTTACTTTTACGCTGTAGGTGTAGTCGCCGCCCTCTGACGCCTCAGCGATTTTCTCTGCGCGGCTGATGAAATATTCCTTCGTGTTCTCCATAACATTTTTCACACCTTCGGCAACGGCTTCGATTTCGGCCCATGCCATTCTCATAGCTTCGGCTATGTATTCCTTTACTTTTCCACCGAAACGGGTAACTGCCTCTTTTGCTATTTCCCATGCTTTTTTCATTACCATTGCCTTCATCGTTGTGTTCCTCCTTGTTCTTTATTATGTATATATTATAACACACTAATTTCAGTGTGTCAAGCGTTTTCGCACTAAAATTAGTGATAAATGTATACAAACTTTCGCACTTATTTTAGTGCGATTTGTCAATAGACAAACCACTCAAACAGTGGTATAATAATATCAGAAATTAAAGAACGGCAGAGCCGAACAAGGAAAGGAATTAAAAAAAATGACAAAATTGTATTATGTGGCAACAAATGCCTATAGTATGGTAATCGCGAAAAGCGAAGGCGGAATAAGGTATTTGACAGAAACAGAAGAATTTCCGATAATGACAAAATTTGAGCCGGAAGAGCGCGTGGCAGCAGCTGAGAGATTTCTCTGGGACAAAGTTGAGGACACAAGTTCATGGGATGATGATATTCAGGACATTGATGAATTATTGGACGGCAACGCGGTATTGGCGACCATTGAAAAAGAACTGTAAGACAACAAAATACCCCTCACGGTAATGTGCTGTGAGGGGTATTTCATTATTATGTAAATCAGCCGAACATACCCGTCCGATCAAGTATGGTTAATATCCTCATCATATCGACCGTGAGCATAAGTTCGCTCTTTTCGTTGCCCTGAAGCAATCCCTTGCCGACAAGCTTCTGTATCGTCGGCTTGTAACTTCCGGGCATATTCTCGTCGATATAGTTGTAGTAGCCGGTTCTCTCTGCCACCTTTGCTTTAAGCTCCGCTATCTCCTGAGCCTGATTTTCTGCAAGTGCCTTTAATTCCTCATACTGTGTCATCGTCAATTCTCCTTCCTTTTCTGACATTACTTTTGCGGCATATTCGTAATTGATACGCCAGTAACCTAATATTCTGCTGCTTCCGCGGGTATATGATTTTCTATATACTCCGCCGCCGTTGGCGATTACCGTTGAACCGCCGGAGGTGTTACCCTCTGTTGTGTAAACGTAGTTATCATCATAGCCCCGAACCAGTCCTGTGTGGCACGGTGTACCGTTTGAATCACCGAATATGATGATTGCTCCGACCGACGGAGTGCGCGTCCACCTGTTCTGCGCCTGTGCTTTCTCTCTGCCCTTAATGCAGGATATGTAAGGGAAATGCCCTAATAATACCGCCGCTATAGCCTGTCCGAATGCCTGTTTCAGGACCCAGCTTATAAATTCCGCACACCACGGCTCTCCCTGGAGCGACGGCGCAATGTCCGCCCAATACTTTGTATAGTTCGCGCTTCCGGCGTTGGCGGTCTTGTCATACAGATAGGCATTGCTTGCCTTCTCCAGATAGCCGACCTCCGACTCAGCTATCTGTATGACTTTGTTAATTGCCTGTGCTGCTGTCATCTGTTCCGCCTCCTGCCGCATTATTTATCCTGTCGTTTGCAATCTCTAAGCCCTTGACGAGCCATGCAGGGACTTCCACGCCTATCATTATCAGATTCTCAAGGACTGAGCGTATTTCGTTAATTATAAATGTCCCCAGTACAAACCACCCGATAAAGGACGCAAAGCCCAGATCAATTCCTATCTGCTCACCAAGGCTCCCGAAGGCTGTGGCAATAAAGAACGCTATACATATTACAATCCAGTAGCCGAGCTTTTTAAGAATACCCTTTAAGCCCTTGTTGCTGTTTTCGGTACCCGTATATCTTGCCTTAATGATACCCGTACCGTAATCTACAACATTCAGTATCATAAACGCTGCGAACAGATACCAGTATGTACCGAATGCTGCCGACAGCAGCGTAACAGCTGCCGCCCATAATAAATTCATTTTTTCAACTATTCTTTCCATTATGTTTCCTCCATTCGTTTCACTCATTCCGTCTCTTCCGACGTCAATATTTCTTTCGCTTCGGTTTCCGTTATCCAGCCCTTGATAACGGCATTTTCAACCATTTTCCGATTCCATAAGCCGGAATTGTAGTATTTCTTTACCTTTTCAAATTTACTCATTGTCAGGCTCCTCCGTTTCCTCGTCTGTCGGTATCTCAATATCTGTCATCATTGCGACATAATCAACTATTGCGGCGATTCTGTCTGTTTCCGCTCTTTGATTATCCTCCTGAGCCCGGTTAATTCCGTTTGTTCCTGTCTTTTTAATCATAATTTCTACCTCCATAGATTTTTATAAAACTTGTCCATATACTCCAACACCTTTTTATTATTGGTTTTGATGTCGCCTGTTGCCTGCCTGTGCCGCTTCTTTTCGCGCCAATCCTTCTGCTTACGGTTGCACCAGCCTTTTGCGGCATGGTCGCGCCAAGAAGCGTACATTTGATCTGCCTTTTCTCTTGATATTTCGCCGTGCTTCACCTTTTCAGCAATGCGCCGTAGCTTCCGTTTTTCGTTCTGCACGTTTTTCTTGTCTATCAGCATTAAAACCTTGCCCGTATCCGTTACTCGAAAATTAAACCCCAGAAATTTTATACCACGCTTCAACGGATAAATCTGTGTTTTGTACGGGTGCAGGATAAAGCCCTTTTCTGTGAGCCGCTTTTCTATCTCTGCATAGCAGAACTTTAGATATTGCTTACTTTCGTGTATTAACAGAAAATCGTCCATGTATCGCACATACTGCTTGATCTTCAGCCGTTCTTTTATGAAGTGGTCTAAGTCGTCAAGTACCGATATGCCCGCTATTTGTATCATCTGCGAGCCGGGGTTATAGCCGACCTTGCCCGTGTACTGTTCATCCAACACCCGTGCAGCGTGTTTGTAAGTCCACCCGTCAACACTCCGGGCAAACTTATCTTTTGCTACCTCATGCCTCATGTTCGGGTAATACCCTTTTATGTCACACTGCAAAACATATCCGTCCAAACCGTGATTGCGGTAGAACCGTTGCAGGTGACATACAAGCCTGTCCCGCGCAAAGTCCGTGCCTTTGCCCTTTTGGCATGCGCAATTATCATATACGAACTGCCTGCACATCTGCGGGTATATCTGATTATCATTCAGTGACCTTTGATAAACACGATCACGGAACGTAATACTTAGACATTCCCGCTTTTTCGGGTGCGTGATCTCAAACACATACGGCGGCGCGGACTGATATGTACCCGCTTTTAACGCCGCTTCGAGCTTTAATGTTTCCTCTATGCCGTTCAAGGTATAGTGCGCGACCGAGTTTTTCCAAATTACCCCACGTTTGCACTTATACATACTTTCGTAAAGCGCTTCAAAGCTTATCACGCTTTCCGCAATATCCGCTGTATTCTCTTGATTATCCAATATAAATTGTATTGCCCACAATGCTTATAGCTGTACCACCCCGCAGGGTGACAGCGTCATCATGGAATATTCACCGCTTTTTATGCGGCGAGGCTATAAGCTCCTTGTGTCTTTCTGTATTCGGTGCGCCGCTTCTGCAAAGCAGCCTTATGACCTCTGTATATACACAATCCGGGCGGGCGCGGTACGTGTTGCTCGCGTTGTTGTTGTTGACATTGCCGGAAGTGTTGACATTCCAAACATTGTTCGCGTTGCCGCGGTTAGCTGAACGCAAGCGCACATTGACCGCCGTGTACAGCTTATAACCTCCTGCCGTAATTGGCAGACTATTTAACTAAATCACCATACCGCTTTTGATCTGCCTCACACCATGCGCGGAGCATATTCCTTACTTCAACCGTCTTTGTTCCCCAATATTTAAGGCGTTTTGTTTTGAAATGAAATACCCTTTGCGCAATTTTCATTTGTGCAAGCAGGCGGTTACATTTCCGTGCTGCCCTCTGCTGCAGCGTCCGGCGTTCCCTCCATGCGTCCGGGTTTCCTGCAACTCTTATCTGATTAGCCTCCCATGCGTCATAAAAGATACTTTGTGCGGTCTTTATGATTTCGTCCGTCACGGGTCTTTGAAATTCCTCGGTAAAAACCTTTTTATTTTTTGTGATCTGTAACGTGTAAATCAATAAATCCTCTGCCTTTATCATTACCTCTAATTTTGCATGGCTGCGCTCGCCCTGTGGTACTGACATTGTGGGTGTTCCTCCTTTCTGCTTTTTTCTATAGGCGGGAAAAGTGTTTCCCGCCTAATTGCTGATTAGCCGATTACACAAGCCGGGCGGGCGCGGTACGTGGTGAACGCGTTGTCGTAGTTGACATAGCCGGAAGTGGTGACATACCAAACAATGTTCGCGGAGCCGCGGTAAGCTGAACGCAAGCGCACATAGACCGCCGTGGTCTTTGCGTTTATGTCGTATCCTTTAAGGATAGGATAAGTGCCGCCCTGTGCCCAATTTGTCCGCCCATCAACAGGATTTTCCGCAAAAAGCTGTTTGTAATAGTCCCAAACATAGCCCTCCGTTGCCTGCCGCTGTATATTCATCTGTGTTAAGCTCGGCAGGAAAACCTTATCCCATGTGTATTCTGTCGCGCCGCCGTCCGTAACGGTGTTTGTTGCTGTTTCTACTCTCACCGTACGCATTGCCGCGATAAAATCAGCGTCATAGCCGGACAAAAACCCCGGCTTTCCCGTGTTAGTTACTCCGTCTGTACTGATGTACGTTATAGCCTGTGACGGTATTCTGTCAAATTCGTTTTGCGGTGTCCACCAGCCGGGATAATTCTCCTCGTCACCCTCAATGCGGCATGGGGCGGCGCTGTTAAGCCACTGCCTCAAAGCAGACTGCGACCAACGATTATAGCCGAGCAATGCTCGCTGTATATGGTTTAAGCCGTTTGCGCCTGTTGTATAGCCGTCTGTATTTCCTGTAAGCGGGCTGCCGCTTGTGCCGTCCCACTCCGTCAATGTCATGTTGCCGTCTGTGCCGTAACTTGTGTTCATATTTATTGCATAGCTGCCGTCGTAAACCCTCACGTATGTTCCGTCCCATGTTGCGGTATTGTATGTCGCCGATAATATCAACATCTGACCCTCTGTGAGATCGTTTGTCAATGTAAACATAAAGGTTTTGTCATTGTTGTTTGCATAGCTGTCCCAATTGCTGCTAAGACCTGTTACCTGGAAATAATACGTCCCTGCGGGCAAGCCTCCGGCGGGCGCAACATAAAGCGCTTCTCTCGCGTCAAACGGCATATCAAAAGGAGTAGCATAATGCCACTGCAGGAACATACCATTGCCCGTTTCGGTCGTTTCACCGTTATCATCAGAAAAAATCTCGCTGTCTGAAATATGACAAATATTCTGCGCGACTGTGTATTCTGTGTTGCTGTTCGTGTCTTTCCATGTTGTTTCAAACTGCTCGCCTATGGCGAACGCTGCTTTCGCATTGCCGGAGCGTGTTATTTTCGATATGGTTTCCCAACTGTCCGCTGCATGCGCGCCCGATACGATGTCGGCGAGACCGTCAATGCGGGCTTCCGCGGTTGTGACCCTCTCTTCGACCGCCGTAACATCAAGCCCTGCAAGCTCGTCGTTGATTTTCTGCTTTGCATCGTCTACCGCCGACTGAATGGCTTCGGCTGTATCTTCCTTTGCCGCCGCCAGAATTTCCGCTGTAATAGCTGCCTTTTGTTTTGTGTTTAAATTTTTACTCCCGCTGTAACCACTCATATTAATACCCCTTTACTACAACGCCTACAAATCCGGCGCTTGTTGTTTTGATATAAAATTCCATGCCTATTGTGATCTCGGGACGATAACCGTTGTATATATCGCTCTCTGCCAATAACATATAGTTGCCTACTCCGGTTACCGCGTCTTCCGTAAATTCTCCCGTGCTGTTGATATAAATGCTGTCCTCAGTATCATTCTTAATATCAACCGCTTTTGTTGTTTCGTATGATATTTTATATATCATATCTGCCTTGACCGGAATTGTCATTTCGTTTAATCCTGTTAATTCAATAATTTCCGCCATAGCTTAATCCTCCTTTTGTGGTATGTAATGCCTGTATTGCCGCCTTTATCAGATTAATATTACCGTTCCTTCTGATACACCTGTTACTATTGCGTCATTTGGTACAGTGCTTTTATACCTTGTAATAGCTATCTTTAAGGTTCCGTCGTCTATATAACAGTATAAAAACAATTCATCCAACGTTGTGGCATAAATTTTTGTACTGTTGAAGCTTACGTCCGGAATATCCCCGATAAGGGTTTGGACATTTACTGCGCTGATGCTTGCATATTCCATTGGGCTTTCTTCGGATGCTCCTGTGGTTATGTCTGCTGTAAGACTTGTAATTGATGCAAATTTCAGCCTTATTTTAATATCCGCTATTGCCGCTGCTACAAAAGCTGTTGTTGCAAGCTGTGTTGAGCTTGTCCCTTCCGCCGCTGTAGGAGCTTTGGGGATTCCGGTAAATTCCGGTGATGAAAACATCGTCGCCTTGCTTTCATTTGTCACATTGCCTAATCCCACCTGCGCCTTTGTGACGCTATGCGGATTTGCCTTATTGGAAATGTGGCTGACTGCGCTGTTCCACGCAGTTATCAGCGCCTGCGTTATTCCGTCGATAATACTTTTGTTTCCGTGCGTGTGCTTTGCCGCCGCGGCGTCGGAGTATTCGGTGATGTTTTCCGCCGATATTTGTTTCAGTGTTTCGGCATTATTCGGAAAAACCTGCTCCGCCGTTACATTATGCGGATTGTCGGTATTCTGGGTATGGTCCAGAAATTCCTTGCGTGTGAGCTGCTCCGCGCCGCTTTCGTTTATTACCAACTCCTGCGCGTTGCCGATAGCCGTGTATATAATACCCTCCTGCGGTATTACGTAATGGCTGTCGTATGCGTCAATATAATCCGCCCTGTCACTGAAATTAACATAGGAATATAAGATTTCGCCCTCGTCCGGATCTGAAGCCATTACGCCGATCTCGCGCAGCTCGTAATCCTCTGTCGCCGCACCCAGACTGATATACAATGCCGTCTGCCCGTCTCCTATAATGTCATGTCCTGTGATCTGCACCTCGACATCAACCGGGCTTTTGACCGCCGCCAGGCTTTCCACGGTTTCACCGTCCGCAAGATACCCTGTGCCGATAATAATTCTTGTTATCTGTAATGGTGTATCTCCGTGCTGTACTTTGCCGTACAGCCGCAAGCCTGCGCTTGTAAGTCCGCTGATTTTATTCGCTGCCGCCATTACTTAAATCCCCTTTCCTCGTCCGGTACCTGCGCCGCCGGAACGATAAATCTTTTATATGTTTTGACATACTCAACACCGATATAGATGCTATTGTCCGCATTTCTTGTAATTATCATTTCGTCAAGCTTTGCGCGTTTTGGCTTTACGCTGTCAAGCTTTTTCTTTACCAGCTCATATCCTGCCTTTGTTATCGACAATGGCGGAGAGCTCTCTACGGTAAGCTTGAAATGATACGGAACGCCGCTATATTCAAACCATTCAACGACTTTACCCCCGCCGAATGCTGCCGCTAACAGATTTTCAATGCTTGACACTGTGCCGATATGGCTGTTATATCGGAATGCTGCCGCTATCATAGAACGCTTTTGCTCAACCGGCATATCCGTTGTATAAAACGGCGCGTCCAGCTCTGCCGCCATAGCGTCCAATACAACAGGAGTTGTATGTTCAATATCGCCCCAGAAAAGCAAGGCAGAAAATCTGTTGTAAAATTCGGAGCACATTCTCTGTATGGCGATCGCTGCCGCCCTGCATTCGTCTGTTGTAAATGTGTACGGTAATATATCCAATATTGACGCATTCTTAATATCAATCATTATTTGTACATCCTCCATTACAGTTATCAACAGTTACATTTGAACCGTGTATATGAATTTCACCGTCGCAAAACGATATGTACCCGCCGCCCGCAGCTATTTGAAAATTATCGCCTTCTGCCGTTATGACGGTGTTTCCGATTTTCTTGTAATA
>JBJEIV010000312.1:0-8949 GCA_051877395.1 Candidatus Ornithomonoglobus sp. | reverse complement strand
CGTGTCCCTTGATAAGGACAAGGTTCTCGCATTCGTAACATCCTTCGGTTCATCAAATTCACATACTGCAATTCTCGCAAGAAATATGAACATACCCGCAGTTATCGGTCTCGGCAGGGATTTCCTTAACGGCGTAAAGGACGGTGACCTTGCCGTGGTTGACGGCTATACGGGCGAGGTGATTGTTGACCCGGATGAGGAGACGCTCAAAAGAGCTGAGGAAAAGCGGAAAGCAGACCTCAGAAAAGCGGAAATGCTGCGTCAGCTCAAAGGAAAAGAAAACGTGACACTTGACGGCAGAACGGTAAAGATTTATGCCAATATCGGCGGCATCGGCAATATAGGTGACGTTCTCGCAAACGATGCGGGAGGAATAGGGCTGTTCAGAACGGAATTTCTTTATCTTGAAAATTCCGATTATCCGACAGAGGAGCAGCAGTTTACGGCATATAAAAAGGCTCTGGAGCGTATGTCGGGAAAGCAGGTCGTAATCAGGACCCTTGATATCGGCGCCGATAAGCAGGCAGGCTATTTTGGCATAGAGAAGGAGGACAATCCGGCGCTGGGCTTCAGAGCGATAAGAATATGCCTTGCAAGACCTGAGATATTCAGAACACAGCTGAGGGCATTATACCGCGCGTCAGTCTTTGGCGATCTGGGGATAATGTTTCCGATGATAACAAGCGTATCGGAGCTTGAAGAAATTTTTGAAATATGTGACAGTGTAAGGGCGGAGCTTGACGCGGAGGGTATCAGATATTCCGACAAGGTCCAGCATGGCATCATGATCGAGACCCCCGCGGCGGCTGTCATATCCGACCTGCTCGCGCCTATGGTGGACTTTTTCAGTGTCGGAACAAACGATCTGACACAGTACACTCTTGCTTGTGACAGGCAGAACCCGAGGGTCGAGAGCTTTTGTGATGCGCACCATGAGGCGATACTAAGGCTTATAAAGATGTCCGCCGATAACGCTCACGCAAACGGCGCATGGATCGGCATCTGCGGCGAGCTTGCGGCGGATGTGACGCTTACGGAAGCCTTTATGAGAATGGGTATTGATGAGCTTTCCGTGTCACCGCCGTTTGTATTGAAGGTGAGGGATGCCGTGAGAAAGCTTGATCTTAGCAAATAAATGAGGGGGTCTGACAATGATCAAAGACGGTTTTATGTACATTGCGGCTCTGGTCTTTATAGCTGCAATTCTCATCAATCTGCCCAATATTTTTAAGGGAAAAACGGCGCGGAATATTTTCAGGTTTGCGCCGCCTATAGTTCTTATCTATCTGGGTCTTATGATCCTTTGCACGCTGAAGCTGTGGGATATTGACGAAACAGCGGCGGCATACAGCGCGTTGAAGAATCCGCTGCTGTACGCGATGCTGTTTATCATGCTTCTGCGCTGTGATCTGAAAAAAATCATAAGGCTCGGTCCGAAAATGCTTGCAGGCTTCTTTTCTGCGGCAGTTTCGATCGGACTGGGCTTTGTTATCTCATATGCCATAATGCATCGCGCTTTGGGTGACGGAGCATGGCGGTCTCTCGGCGCGTTATGCGGCAGCTGGATGGGCGGCGGAGGAAACATGCTCGCAATACAGGCGGCGCTTGATGTTGACGAGGCGTCAATGGCTTACGCGCTTGTTATGGATTCGGTCTGCGCGACCTTTTATGTAATGTTCCTGCTGTGGGTGATAGGCTTTTCACGTCAGTTTAACGCATGGACGGGGGCGGATACAAAGGTGATCGATTCGGTAGGTGAAGAGCTTGCAGCCGAAACCGCGGCGGACACAAGACCGATCACATGGCAGAACATAGCAATCATTACGGGAACGGGACTTATTGTATCGGCAGTCTCGCAGGAGCTTGGCGGTATAATAGGCGCAGCTTTACCGTTCTTTGACAAGGCGACATGGACAGTGCTTGTTGTGACAGCGCTCGGTCTGTGCTTTGCTCTGACGCCGTTCGGCAGACTGAGAGGAACGGAGGAGATTTCAAATGTGCTGCTTTACATTGTGGTCGCTCTTATCGCATCTCGCGCTGACCTTGGCGCCATGTCTAACGCGCATCTGTGGCTGCTTGCGGGTCTGATAATTCTTGTATTCCATATTGCTATCATGCTTGTTCTTGCAAAGCTGCTAAAGCTTGATATATTCACCTGCGCCGTTGCGTCGCTTGCAAATATAGGAGGAACGGCAACGGCCCCGGTGCTTGCCGGCACCTACAGCAGCGCTCTTGTTCCCGTGGGAATAATTATGGCGCTTCTTGGCTATGTAATAGGAACCGGCGGCGGTCTTATCGTCGCGCGGCTTATGAGTATGTTCGGTTAAGGAAATGTAATGTTTTCTTTAAATATATTTTTTTGTGGTTGAATTTTCCGCGCTCATGTATTATAATTATGATATAAATAATTATATGAGGTAACGGTTATGAAAATATCAGAAAGAACGGTAAACGGTGTTGTACTCGGTGATGTGGAGCAGACGCCTGTTTGCGGAATAGAAAAAGTCTGCGCTGACGCCTGCGCGGAGGGCGCGGTGCTGCTTAAAAATAACGGGGTTCTCCCGCTGTCAAAGGGCAGCCGCGTTTCCGTTTTCGGAAGAATGCAGAATGATTACTATAAGAGCGGAACAGGCTCGGGCGGACTGGTGCACGTTCCGTACAAGACAAATATTTACGACGAGCTTTTAAAGCAGGAGGATATATCCGTAAATACCGCGCTCGGCGGGATATATGCGCAATGGGTAAAGGAGCACCCGTATGACAGCGGCGATGGCTGGGTGGAGCCGTGGTGTCAGGAGGAGATGTACGTTGATGCGGAAACTGCCGCTAAAGCGGCGGTATTCGGCAATACGGCTGTTGTGATAATCGCAAGAACGGCAGGAGAGGATAAGGACGCGGCAAATGAGCCGGGAAGCTGGCTGCTTACCGATGCCGAAAGGGAAATGCTTAAAAACGTGAGAGCGGCATTCGATAAGGTGTGCGTTGTTCTCAACACGGGAAATATAATTGACATGAAGTGGGTCGAGGAATATAAAATCGACGCTGTGCTTTATGTATGGCAGGGAGGACAGGAGGGCGGAAGAGCCGCCGCGGAGCTGCTTTGCGGAAAGCGTTATCCTTCGGGAAAGCTCAGCGACACGATCCCGTTTGATATTGAGGAGCATCCGGCATTTAAGAATTTCGGGGGCTGTGACGAGAACGCCTACGAGGAGGATATATTTGTTGGCTACAGATATTTTGAAACCTTTGCGCCGGATAAGGTTATGTACCCCTTCGGCTATGGCATGGGCTACACCGCCTTTGAGCTGTCGGGGATAAAAAGCTGCGCGGAGGACGGAAGGATCATAACCGAGGTTACCGTTACAAATACGGGAGCGTATGCCGGAAAGGAAACGGTACAGATATATTACGGTTCTGAAGGGACGGCGCTCACAAGACCGTCCAAGGCGCTTGCGGCGTTTGCAAAGACCAAGGAGCTTGCCCCGGGCGAGAGCGAAACACTTTCTGTCGCGTTTGAAATAAACTCAATGGCGGCGTATGACGATACAGGCGCGACAGGAAACAAATCCTGCTATGTTCTGGATAAGGGAATATACAGAGTGTACTGCGGCGCCGATTCACACAGCGCGGTGGAGACGCTTGAATACGATAATGAAAGCGATATTATTACGCAGCGTCTTTCGGCGCTGTTTGACGTAAACAATACGCTTAAACGAATGATCAACGACAACGGCAGAATAGCCTATGAAACAATAGAGCCGGAGGATAAGGAATACAAGGCAAAGCACCTGAAGGAAATTCCGTACAGCGGCGACAAGGGCATAAAGCTAGCCGACGTTTCTAACGGCGCCGCGTCAATGGAGGATTTTGTTTCGCAGCTCAGTAACTATGATCTTGCGTGCCTTTCCCAGGGAGAGGGAATAAATAGCAGCAAAACCCGTCCCGGATGCGTCGGAGCGATAGGCGGAACAACATTTTCACTGAGGAAGTTCGGTATTCCCGTAATATGTCTTACGGACGGTCCCTCAGGACTGCGTTTTGACAACGGAGATGAGGCGACGCTATGCCCGAACGGAACGTTAATGGCGTGCACATGGAACCCGGAGCTTGCAAGGCTTCTGTATTCCTATGAGGGCATGGAGATATATTCCCATGACGTTGATTCTCTGCTCGGTCCGGGCATGAATATTCACCGTTTTCCGCTCTGCGGCAGGAACTTTGAGTATTTTTCGGAGGACCCGTATCTCACGGGCATAATGGCGGGCGCAATGTGCGAGGGAATGCAACAGAGCGGCATAAGCGGAACAATAAAGCATTTTGCGACAAACAATCAGGAATGGCGCAGACATTTTGTAAATACTCTGTGCTCGGAGAGAGCGCTGAGAGAAATCTACTTAAAGCCGTTTGAAATGGTTATACGCGGCAAAAAGACAAAAATGGTTATGACCGCATACAATAAGCTCAACGGTACATACTGCTCCGCAAGCTATGACCTCAACACTAGGCTGTTAAGAGAGGAATGGGGCTATGACGGACTTGTCATGACAGACTGGTGGGCGAACTCCTGCGTTGAAAACGGAGAGGTGTCACAGAACCGCGCAAAGCATATATCGGCTCAGAACGACGTGTTCATGGTAAACGCGGATGTAGAGGCGACAGCCGCAAAAATTATGGACAGACTGCACAACGGCGAAATAACAACGGCGCAGCTGCAAAGAAACGCAATCAATATTTTAAACACTATAATGTCAACACCGACCTTTGAAAGAGAAAGTCTGTAATACAGTAACACATTAGTTTATGTCCAGAAGTGGTATTGACAAATTCTTTATAATTGTGTTATAATCAAAGTGTGTATTATGTGATCTTTTAAGCACATAATAATATATGTATATATGGCATGCATTGACTATAGAAAATTTAGTGAAAAGCATATAAATTCAAACTTGGTGGTGTAAATCAGCAGATGTTAATTATAAATATAATCCATAGTACAGACTGTGTTATCGAATATTTATTTATTTCATTATTTTTTAAGCTGTTTGGAATAGAGACTTATAATTCACTTATAATGAAAGAATTAAATATTCATAGAAGCATTAAAATGGACAGCATGAATGAGTTGCGTGATTCAGTTGATGAGTCTGCAGAAATAGTTGATATTTTTATATATGATTCTGAATATATGTCGGTTTTGCAGAGAAGCAAATCAGAGTATATAATGGTTTCAGATATGAGAGGGAATTGTGCTGATAATCAGTGTATAGATTTTCCTAAAAAATATAACCAAAAAGAGATAACTGATTTTTTTGAAAGAATTATTTTTGGTATTTCTGGACTCATAAAAAATACAAATATAAAAAATATGTTCCAGGATTTTTATATGCATAGAGGAGAGATTATTGAGTTGTTTTTCATAAGTAATATACTTGAAAACTGGTATATCCCTTTACAGCTTACAAAATCTTCATACGATGCCATTATAGCATCAAAAAAATTGGAAAAATTATATAAAAATCATGGTAACAGTAATTCAGAATTTATTAAATATGCATGTATAAATCTGGGATTTATGTCAAACTATTTGCAAATAAAAGCAGGTATTATTCCGGGTTCTGACTATGAAATACTTATAGATGAATGTCACTCACTGCTGATGAGTGATGCAAAAAATGATAAAAGCATATATTTTCTTTTGGGGGAACTGTATGAGGACAGTAAAATAAATAGTATGCTTGCCTATCATAGTTATGTGATGAGTCTATACAAAGGGGCTTATTACAGATCCTATAGGTGCGGTGTGTTTTGTGAAAGACAGTACAGCGATCGTAAATTAGCTGCTAAGTACTATGAAGATTCGATAAGCTATAACTACAGGTATTTTCAAAGTATTTATAAACTTGGTGTTCTGCAAGATAAAGAGGACAAATATACTGAAGCATTAAAAAAATATAACAGAGTGTTGTTAATCTTGGGTCAATATTTTAACAGTAGCTATGTAGAACCGCGGCTGGCAATGAATGCTGTAGAAGTTATAAAAAATATAATTGATTTAGATAGATATTTTCACTCTGATATTCTTGTGAACAGTGCCAGGAAGCTCGCAGACACTATGTGCCAAATGGCAGAAAAAAGCGAATTTGTGAATTATCTGATAAATTTTTTGTATAATGATGATACCCAAAAATGTAGTAGGATTTGTAAAGAAACAACTGAGCATGTAAAAAAATATATAAAATCAGTACTTAAAAATATTGAATCGGATTAATGTTGTAACAGCTGGAGTTTAATTTAGGAAAGGTACAAAAGATGAAAGAAAAAAGAACTTTATTTTTTAAGGATCCATATAGTCCGAAAATTGAAACTGCCGGAGAATTCAAGACATCATTGTTTTGTGATTCTTATGATCAGATTAATAAGGCGGTAAAGGAAATCTGTGATAAATCATGTGAATCAGAAAATATTAGCGCAAGAAACTCAATAAGCAATAACTATATTTATAATCTGGTTCCTATTGTTGGCGGCAGGGGTTCGGGCAAAACGACGGTTATGCAGTCTGAACTGCAGTATTTTGAAAATCAAAGTGATCAGTCTGCGACAGACGAATTACAAGGGTATAATTTTATAGCACTCAAGCCGATTGATGCCGGACATCTGGAGGAATGTGAAAATCTGTTCGGAATAGTATTGGCGAGAATGCTCAGTTATTATAATGAAGTGACTAAAAATCTCAAGGAAGATTCATTGTATGACAGACCATATTTATATCAGCGTTTTAGCAGGATCTATTCTGAATTTACTAATGTAAGCCCATCAGAGAACAAAGATGTGCTTTCAGGAAGAAGCGCTCTGAAGGTGCTTGCCGCTTTGGATGCCAGTCAGAATTTGAGAAATTCATTCATTGAACTTGTCAGGGATTTTAGAAAGAATATATGCGCAATACGAAATACAACGAGTGGTACAGGATATTTTGCTACTAACCCTGAAAAAAGCTTTATTGTTATAGCTATTGATGATATAGATATGAATGCGCAGACTTATAATATGCTGCAGCAGATTCAAAACTATATGATGGTGCCGGGAGTGATTGTTTTGCTTTCAGCAGATTATAATAATCTTATCAGTCTGTGTAAAAACCATTACATATCATCTTTAGTCGGAAAAATGAATTTATCATTTATGACGAAAAAGAGTCCGGATATTATTGATAGGTCTATATCTTTGGGGAGCAGATTATCATCTGAGTACATAAATAAAATACTGCCGATAGTGAAATTGGTTCATCTTAATCAGAATAATCAATACGAGCTTGAAATACTTATTAATGAACTCAGCGCAAGAGAAATGTTGGGCGATAGAGTAGGTGAAAAGGCGCTTAGCGAAAACGGTGTCAACTATTATAAATACCCATACACTAAGGTGATTGCTGTGAAAATCGCCAAGAGCACAGGTATATGTTTTTATGCGAATGATACTACAAAATGTTTTATAGAGCCTGAAACAATAAGAGGCAAGGGACATTTATTTGCGAAGCTTGATTTAATGGGAATTGGGGCTGATAATAATGATTTAAAGATAGCAAATTTAAGGAGTTTGCTGGATTATATTGAGATGAAGCAAAGTGGTACAAATCTGATTAATTGGTCTGAATTAATTGAAGATATTGAAAATTCTGACCTTAACGATTTGAGCGGTAATATAATTTCTGCTTTCAGCGCTTTAAAGGCTGATGTTTTTTCTAACAGTGATGATATTGATTATTTTAACAGCCTTAAAAGGAGTGAAGCGAGGATATCAGACGTAATAGCTGCAAGCGCTATGCTGCTTGATTTAAAGGATAATTCGACCAGAAAATTTGTGCAGAACATACTTGCCATATGCTCAATAAAGCTGTATAGTGAATTTATTAGTGAAAAAATGAGCTATGATTCATTCGTAGAAAAATATGTGGGGAAGAGTATTTTTGGTATATTCAACCGTAAAATTATTAATTGGTCTTTAATGAATTTTAATGATGGATTTTTGGCGGGGATAGATTGGAACGATGATTTTACTATAGGCTATGAAAAAAACATTAATATTAATAATGATGCAATGAAATTGGGAAACGGGCTGTTGGCGCGCAATAGAATTGATTTTAATTATGTACATGCGTATGCAATATTTCTTTTATTTCTTTCATCAAACCAGTATAGTATGACTGTGCGTGATGCAGAGGAAAATACAGAGATAATAGATATGTCTAAAGATAATATTAAATTGAAATTTGGTGATGAGGTTGGATTAATAAAAAACACATATATTGAAATTGCTTTTTCAGACAGAGTGGATTTTAGCCCGGCGCATATCTTCACAAATGTATGCATTGCGAATATTTCAGATAAATGCAAAAAGAATATTGTTGAGAATTTTATCGATAAAATAATACGGTCTCTGGAAAGATGGAAAACAAAATTATCAACTGATGAGACGCATGGTGTGAATAATGATATAGAAAGGCTCGAAAGGATGAAGAAAAGATTTACTCCTGCAAAAGCTCCGTTAATTCCTGTGTTAAATCCCGAACTGCTGTGCAATATAGCATATAATATCAAAAACGAAATAAGAACTAAAAGCGTAGGATTAAATCACTGGGAGGCGCTTTGCGCATATTTCAGAAATATA
This sequence comes from Candidatus Ornithomonoglobus sp., assembly GCA_051877395.1. Taxonomy (GTDB): domain Bacteria; phylum Bacillota; class Clostridia; order UBA1381; family UBA1381; genus Ornithomonoglobus. Next base: position 285 of record JBJEIV010000312.1, on the reverse strand, counting down.
TGTGAGGAGCTTGAAACAACGAGGAATTATTATGAACCGGTAAAAACCGACATAGATGATTATAATTACGGAATGTTTAACAGTGATTATGAGAAAAATGTTCCAACCAATGATTGCAAATACAAGGATAGCTTTTTTTATCTCAATAAAGGTGAGATAGAAGCGTTTAATAAGCTTATATACAAAATACGATGGGGAAGGTAATGGGAAGATTAGGAGAAACTATAAAACTGCTGTTTCATGATATTCCTGTATATGATATCATAAAATCACATGAGACTGTAG
>JBJEIV010000311.1:0-1828 GCA_051877395.1 Candidatus Ornithomonoglobus sp. | reverse complement strand
TCAAAACTAGGCAAGAATCGGGCTCTCAGCCGCCGCCCATAGCGCGCTCCGGTCACAGTACCTAGCCGCTTTGTGCCTCTCCTAAACAGCTCTCTTTGCGAAAATCAAATGATGGAGCATCCTTCTGTATGAATAATTCTGTCTCCTGTGTTCCTCGCTGAGTATCAAAAAAGGGTGAATCCCTGCCCTACCATGAACTCTCTTTCCTATCTCTTCTTGTAAACCATAGGATAGCCTCTAGTTACAATCCTAAAGCCAGCCTCAAATCAAGGTTATTGCTTACTTATTCACCTGCCGACAATTCTTCCATAGCAATATACCGCGTCAACGATACGCAGATATGCAGGACAAAAGCAGTTCCGGATGAATTGCCGCCTGGAGTGTGCCCGCACTCTCGCACTCCGTTGAGTTTAAGGCTATGCGATTTTCGAAATGCGAATCATGGCACGCATTGTATGGCGGCCGGCCGCAATCGTCGATCTGTGAAGCTTTTCATGTAAAATGATTAAAGGCGAAGCTCTCACGGCTCCGCCTTTTCTTCTGTCCCGCATCCAATCCGTGCGCGCAGTGTATCGAGAATGAACGCCTGCACGGACATACCGGCCTCAGCAGCGGCGGCGCGTATGCGCGCGCCCTCAGCCTTGCTGGGGCGGATCATGATATTGTCCTGTCGTCGGTTGTAAGCAGCGTTTCCGCGTTTCTGTGCCTCCGTACATGGCATTTCTATCACCTCGAACAGAGTATATCACATCGCCCCATTAACGTCAACGTGAACAGTTTGCACAATTCAAACACGTTCACATTAACGTTAATTCATGCAACATTACGGTGTTTCAATTAACGTTAATGTGAATTATAATGCAATCACCGCAAGGGTAAAAGCCCAAACGGAATCACCTGACAGGAGGAGAAAGGACATGAATGACGACTTGACCGCAAGGGAGCTTGACCGGCTGGCCGACTGGCTGACCGCTCACGGCATGACCCCGGAGCAGGTGCTCGACTGTCTGAAATACATTGCAGGCGCGAGCGCACCAGCATCGGAGACCCAGAGGGGCTAAAAAAAGCCCGGCGCACAGCACGCGCCGAGCTAGCCCCCAGACAAGGGCAAAGGGTTGCGGGGCCTGTCCCCCGCTTCCCGTTTGATTATAGCACAAGCCCTGTAAATATGCTATATCTTCTTTCCCGTTTCTCCGTCTTCCTCATCCTGCGGCTGACCAATATGCTGACGAAGCACCCCCAGAATGAACGCCTGCACGGACAAGCCTGCCTCAGCAGCGGCAGCCCGTATGCGCGTGCCCTCCTCCTTGGATGGCCGAATCGTTATTGAGTCTTTTTTGCGGTTATAAGCAACGCTAGCCCTGATTTGAGCCTCTGATGTTTTTGGCATTGGTTCATCTCCTTTCTGAAATAGATTCTACTACTTCAAGAGGAATAAGTCAACTTATATATTCTGCACAGATTTCTCTTTTCTAAGTCTACTTATATTTGTCAAGTTTTGCGATATTGTGTTTCTTTATAAGTAGACTTATAATACAATCACCGCAAGGGCAACAGCCCGGCGGAATCCACCGCAGGAGGTAGAAAGGACATGAAGATGCCGAACGCAGCCGAGATCATCGAGCGGCTGGCGCGCGAAAACGAGCGTCAGAAGATCGAGATTGAGCGGCTCAAGCGCAGGATCGAAGAGCTTGAGCGCATGACGGCCAAGAAGGCCGAGTAAAGGAAAACCCCTGACGCGCTCCAGCCTTCCAAGCCGCGCATCAGGGGCCCAACCGGGAACGGGCTTTCCTGCGAGCCCTTCCCCTTTTATTGTATCACAAATCGC
>JBJEIV010000310.1:0-1830 GCA_051877395.1 Candidatus Ornithomonoglobus sp. | reverse complement strand
ATGAAAGGTATTATCTTAGCAGGAGGACGAGGAACGCGTCTTTATCCTATGACAAAGGTCACATCAAAGCAGCTTTTGCCGATTTATGACAAGCCGATGATTTATTATCCGCTGTCGGCGCTATTATTGGCAGGAATAAGGGATGTTCTTATTATATCAACACCTGAGGACACATCGGTATACGAGGAGCTTCTGGGTGACGGATCAAAGCTCGGAATACATATTAAATATAAGGTACAGCCGGAGCCTAAGGGACTTGCACAGGCATTTATACTTGGTGAAGAATTTATCGGTGATGACAGCGTGTGCCTTATTCTCGGCGACAATATCTTTTACGGTAAGGACTTCACAAAGATACTCAGGAATGCGCAGAAGGACCTTGACGGCGCTGTTATATTCGGCTATCAGGTCAAGAATCCGACCGCGTTCGGTGTTGTTGAATTTGATAAAGACCACAACGTTGTTTCAATAGAGGAAAAGCCGGCAAAGCCTAAGTCAAACTATGCAGTTCCGGGACTTTACTTCTATGATAACGATGTTGTTGAAATTGCAAAGAATGTAAAGCCGTCGGCGCGCGGCGAGGTTGAAATAACCTCCGTAAATAACGCATATCTTGAAAAGGGTAAGCTCAAGGTTGAGCTTATGCCGCGCGGTATGGCATGGCTTGATACAGGAACCCCGAACGGAATGCTTAACGCAAGCCGTTTTGTGCAGACGGTACAGGAGATGCAGGGCTTCTATATTTCATGCCTTGAGGAGATTGCATGGAGAAGAGGCTTTATAAATGATGAAGAGTTAAAGGCTCGTGGTGAAGAATTAAAAATGACAGATTACGGACAGTATCTGTTGTCGTTATTGGAGGACTGAGAAATGAATATCATAGTAACCGGCGGAGCCGGATTTATCGGAAGCAACTTTGTATTCCATATGCTTAATAAGTATCCTGATTACAGAATAATATGTCTTGACAAGCTCACATATGCGGGCAACCTTTCAACGCTGGAGCCTGTTATGGATAACCCGAATTTCCGCTTTGTAAAGGCGGATATATGCGACAGAGAAGCAGTCTACAAGCTGTTTGAGGAGGAAAAACCGGATATTGTTGTAAACTTCGCGGCAGAGTCGCATGTTGACCGCTCAATCGAGGATCCGGGTATCTTCTTACAGACCAACATAATAGGCACGGCAACCCTTATGGACGCATGCCGTAAGTACGGAATAACCCGCTATCATCAGGTATCAACCGATGAGGTTTACGGCGATTTGCCGTTAGACCGCCCGGATTTATTCTTTACAGAGGAAACACCAATACATACATCAAGCCCGTATTCGTCAAGCAAGGCGGCGGCAGACCTTCTTGTTCTCGCATATCACAGAACCTACGGACTGCCTGTAACGATTTCAAGATGTTCAAATAACTATGGTCCATATCACTTCCCGGAGAAGCTTATTCCGCTTATGATTGCAAATGCTCTGGCGTACAAGCCGCTTCCGGTTTACGGCAAGGGTGAGAACGTGCGCGACTGGCTCTATGTTGAGGATCACTGCAAGGCAATAGACCTCATTATCCACAACGGCAGAGTGGGTGAGGTATATAACATCGGCGGACACAATGAAAAGACAAATATCTATATTGTAAAGAAAATTCTTGAGCTGTTAGGCAAGCCGGAAAGCCTTATCACATATGTTACCGACAGAAAGGGACACGATTTAAGATACGCAATCGACCCGACAAAGATTCACAATGAGCTTGGCTGGCTGCCGGAAACAAAGTTTGATGACGGCATTGTAAAAACAGTACAGTGGTATCTTGATAATAAGGAATGGTGG
>JBJEIV010000309.1:0-1833 GCA_051877395.1 Candidatus Ornithomonoglobus sp. | reverse complement strand
CATCGAAAAGATGGTAACAGGCCGTCTTAACAAGGAGCTTGCGGAAGTATGTCTTCTCCAGCAGACCTATGTTAAGGCTGAGAACAAGGAAACTGTTGAAAAGTACCTTGAGGCAGTAAGCAAGAAGATCGGCGCTCCGATAACTCTCAAGAGCTATGTTCGTTTCGAAACAGGCGAGGGTCTTGAGAAGAAGGAAGACGATTTCGCTGCTGAGGTTGCGGCAATGGCAGGCAACAAATAATTCAGATATAAAAAAGCGGTTCTATATGAGCCGCTTTTTTTTCATGTCTGTTTCAGTATTTTTTTACTTCTTATACAATACATTGACGTTGTCACGCTTGCCGCGATAATATCGCTTATCGGTTCGGCGAAGAAAAGTCCCCAGACGCCCAGACCCGTGACCGCAGGAATTATCAGCGCGAGGGGGAAGAGCAGAATGATTTTCCTCAGGCAGGCGAGAAACATAGAAATCTTTGCCTCTCCAAGAGCCACAAAGGTCTGTTGGCACGCGCTCTGAGCGCCCATTGCCCACATGCCCGCCATAAACAGCCGGAGAGCGTTTTGCCCCATTGCGATAATTTCTTTATCGTCGGAGAACATACCCAGAAAAATGTTCGGGAAAAGCTCAACCGCTCCGACGCTGACAACGGAGAACATCATGCTGACGGTAAACTGGATTTTAAACGCTTTCTTCACGCGGTCAATTTTCTTTGCGCCGTAGTTATAGCTTGTGATCGGCTGTACACCCTGTGAAAAGCCCGTAAGAGGCATCCATATAAGCTGTAGGATGCTGAACAGCATTGACATAATGGCAACATAGGAATCGTTTCCGTATTTAAGCATACCCTTGTTAAAGGTGAGCTGAATAAGACATTCGGTTGCCTGCATTACAAATGGAGATACTCCCAGTACAAGTATGGAGCTTATTATGGTTTTATCAGGCCTCATTCCCGACAGCTTCAGCCTAATCAGAGTTTTTTTGCCGGTGAGGAATTTTAAAACCCATACAAAGGAGACGCACTGCGAAATAACTGTTGCAAGCGCCGCGCCGCGTACTCCCATGTTCATTCCGAAAATCAATATCGGGTCGAGAATAATATTTATAACCGCGCCTATGCACACTGTGAGCATACTTGTTTTTGAAAAGCCCTGATTTGTGATGAACATATTCAGACCGAGCGTCATCTGCACAAAGATTGTTCCTATGAGATATATTTCAAGGTATGAATTTGCATAGGGCAGAGTGTTTTCGCTTGCGCCGAAAGCGAGCAATATTTTATTTTTGCTTATATAGAACACAACGGAAAGAATAACCGAGAATGCTATCAGCAGAAGCGCGCTGTTGCCAAGATATTTTTCCGCTTTTTTATAATTTCCCTCTCCCATTGCATATGAGGCGCGCGGAGCGCCCATGCCGGCAAGCATTGCAAATGCCGAAATAAGCATTATTATGGGGAAGGTGACTCCAAGCCCTGCGAGCGCGAGCGTCCCCTCTCCGGGAATACGCCCGACATACATACGGTCTACTATATTATAGAGCATATTGACAAGCTGCGCCGCGATTGACGGGAGGGAAAGCTGAAGTATCAGCCTTCCCACCGGCTCAGTGCCTAATTTTGTTTTATTGTCCATTATTTCTCCATCTCCCAGTATTGAACACTGTAGGGAGGCAATTCACTGCCGCCGCCGAAGTCGTGCGGTTCTCCGCTCAGAAGATCAACGGCAAGACCGCAGCCCGCGTCAAAATGGCATACAGCAGGATTTTCATCTGCGTTGATTGCAACAAGAATACGCTGATTATCCGTCTTTCTCTCGAATATACAGTACTTATTC
>JBJEIV010000308.1:0-9031 GCA_051877395.1 Candidatus Ornithomonoglobus sp. | reverse complement strand
TCTCGGGCAGGAACATATCCCCCTCCGGTACAAGGTATGCTGAAGCAGCCCTTACATAGTCCAAATACCACGCATCCTCCGAAACATCACCGAATGACGCCTCAGCAGGTGAGAGAGCCGCCGCGCCCGCGAGCATTTTTGCAAACTCCGCCCTTGTCACCGTTTTTTCAGGAAGGAAGCTTCCGTCATCGTAGCCCTCGATAATTCCCCTTGCCGCCATGCTGCTTATATACTCATAAGCCCAGTGGCTTTCACTTACATCGCAGAAGTCCGTTCCGCCTGCCATCGCAGCCGGAGCCGCCGACACTGCCGCCGCGGCAGCCAGAGCCGCGCACATTATTTTGTTCATCTTCATAGTGTATCACCCTTTCCGAATTATTGATATTTACTATTCTATCATATTTCATTGTAAAATACAACCTTAAATTTACAGCTTGACAAACCTCTCCCTATATGATATACTTACCATAGTTAAGGAATCAAAAGGGGCGCACCACCGCGGGTACGGTTTCTTTTGATTCTTTTTTTATCCATTATTAATGAAAGGACGTGACAGCATGATTACGGTATGCGGCAAAAGTCTTGAAGGGCTTGAGGGCAAAACAATAACCGAAATGCTTTCGGAGCTTGGCTATAAAACGACATATATAGCAGTTGAAATGAACGGAGAAATCCTGAAAAGGGATAGCTACGCTTCAACCATACTCAAAGAAAACGATAAGCTTGAGGTCGTAAACTTCGTAGGCGGCGGTTGATTTATACCGCCCGCAATACATATATATTTTTAAAATTCAAGATGAAAAGGAAGTATAGAAAATGGCAGATACATTTAAGCTAGGAAATCATGAATTTACATCGAGATTCATTCTCGGCTCGGGTAAGTATTCGCTTGACCTTATAAAGGCGGCGGTTGAAAACGCGGGCGCGCAGATCATAACGCTTGCGCTCCGCCGCGCGACAACAGGCAATGTCGCAAATATTCTTGACTACATACCAGAGGGCGTAACGCTTCTCCCGAACACATCGGGCGCGAGAAACGCGGAGGAAGCGGTAAGAATTGCACGCCTTGCGCGCGAGGTAGGCTGCGGCGACTTCATAAAAATTGAATGTATAAGAGATTCAAAGTACCTGCTGCCGGATAACTACGAAACGGCAAAGGCTACTGAGATTCTCGCAAAGGAGGGCTTTGTCGTTATGCCCTATATGTACCCCGATCTGAACGCCGCGCGCGATATGGCAAACGCCGGCGCCGCCTGCATAATGCCGCTCGGCGCGCCTATAGGCACAAACAAAGGACTTTGCACAAAGGAATTTATAAAGATACTCATAGATGAAATCGACCTCCCTGTTATAGTTGACGCCGGAATAGGCAGACCGTCACAGGCGTGCGAGGCAATGGAGATGGGCGCGGCGGCAGTTATGGCAAACACCGCGATCGCAACGGCGGGCGATGTTCCGGCAATGGCGGAGGCGTTCAAAAAAGCGATAGAAGCGGGCAGAACGGCATACCTTTCAGGGCCGGGCAGAGTTCTTGACAAGGGCGCGTCGGCTTCGTCACCGCTCACAGGCTTTTTATCGGACTGAGGAGGAGCATAGGAATGGAAGAAATAAAAGAGCTTGATCCAAAAAACAGAATTGATCATATGACATATCTGCCGGATATGGAGATCATAGCTTCAGACCTTGACAAAAGGGTCGTTGAGGCTATGAACGCATATGACTATACGCAGTTTAAGGCGGCTGACGTGCAGAATGCCCTCAATAAGGATGTTCTGTCGCCGCGCGACTTTCAGGCGCTCCTCTCCCCCGCGGCGGAGCCGTTTATTGAACAGCTTGCTCAGCGCGCGCAACAGGAGACAAGAAAGCATTTCGGCAACTCGGTCATGATGTTCACTCCGGTTTATATCGCAAACTATTGCGAGAACTACTGCATATACTGCGGCTTTAACTGTCATAACAAGATCCGCCGCGCAAAGCTCAATTATGATGAAATTGAAAGAGAATTTCAGGCGATCTCAAAAACCGGCCTGCAGGAGGTTCTTCTCTTAACAGGCGAAAGCCGCAAGGGCTCGGATGTTAAATACATAGGCGAGGCGTGCAAGATCGCACGTAAATATTTCAAGGTAATAGGTCTTGAGGTTTACCCGATGAATTCCGATGAATACGCATACCTTCACGAATGCGGCGCGGACTACGTAACGGTATTCCAGGAGACCTATAACAGCGACAAATATGAAACGCTTCACCTTGCGGGTCACAAGAGGATATGGCCGTACCGCTTCAACGCGCAGGAGCGCGCGGTAATGGGCGGAATGCGCGGCGTGGGCTTTGCCGCTCTGCTCGGTCTTGACGATTTCAGAAAGGACGGCTTCGCCACAGGCTATCACGCGTATCTTCTCCAGCAGAAGTACCCCCACGCAGAAATCGCGATCTCATGTCCGAGACTGAGACCTATTATAAATAACGATAAGATCAACCCTAAGGACGTGCACGAAAAGCAGCTTTTACAGGTCATATGCGCATACCGCCTGTTCCTGCCGTTTGCAAGCATCACGATCTCAACCCGCGAGAGCAACGAGTTCAGAAAGCACATAATCTCAATAGCCGCGACAAAGATATCCGCCGGCGTATCGGTCGGCATCGGCGGTCACGTTGAGGGCGAGGAGGCAAAGGGCGATGCTCAGTTTGAGATAAACGACAGCGCTTCCGTTGACGAGGTTTATAAGGAAATAGAGGAAATGGGTATGCAGCCTGTTATGAGTGACTACATATATGTATAACAGGCTGATTTGCATAACAAACCGCCGCTTATGCGGTGATGATTTTGTCCGGCGCGTAAGGGATATTCTGGATATGAGAATCCCTGTTGTTCTGCGTGAAAAGGACTTAACGGAAAAAGAGTATTTTAAGCTTTTGAAGCTGATCGGCAGACAGGATATAATCGCGCACAGCTTTGCGGACGCGGCAAGGGAATTCGGATGCGCCGGAATACATCTGCCCCTCCCCGCTCTTGAACGGACGGATATTTCGAACTTTGAGCTTGTCGGTTCTTCAACACACTCTTTGGAGCAGGCAGAAAGAGCCGCGGAGCTTGGAGCGTCATATATAACGGCGGGACATATATTTGCGACCGACTGCAAAATGGGTCTTGATCCTCACGGCACAGGACTTCTTACGGAAATATCGCGCAATTTGAGCATTCCCGTCTATGCCCTCGGCGGCATAGACCACACCAATGCCGCCGGATGTATCAGAGCCGGAGCGCACGGCGTGTGCGCCATGAGCGGCTTTATGCGCTGCGAGGATTTGTCCGCATATGTTGGAGGGTACAAGCATATATTAGGCTGAAAGATAAATTCTAAGGAGCCTGATACTATGAAAAAAACATTATTCTCAGCCACGCTTATAACGCTCACCGTTCTTCTCGGAGCCTGTACCTTAAAGCTCACTCCCATGCCCGACAATCCCACGCAGCAGCCCGCGGAATCCGTTTCCAAAACAGCAATACTTGGAGATTCAGAGATCACGGAGGAAAGCGCCGTCAAATGGGCAAAGGCGCATGACGCGTCGGAGCTGTTTGTTGACCTTGCGCAATATTACTGGAAATACGGAGAGGAAACCGGCATAAGACCTGAGGTCATGTACGCGCAGGCGGCGCTCGAAACCGCATACGGAAATTTCGGCGGCAGGGTTACGCCGGATATGAACAACTTTGCCGGGATAAAAAAGGTGGACGCGGTAAGCGATGCGACAGAGGACCACGAAGCCTTTCCGACCGTGGAGGACGGAGTTCGCGCCCATTATAACCATATGTGCGCATATACCGGTCTTGATCCCATCGGCGAACCGCACAACCGCTATTATCTTGTTCTGTCCTCGGACTGGGCGGGAACGATCAGTTACGTTGAGGAGCTTGGCGGTCACTGGTGCCCGGATGCCGATTATGGGAATAAGATCGTAAATACATTTCTTTCGGATATGTACAACTTTTAATTAGCAAAAAAATGACATGCGCTCTGCCGTTTCGTGCCGGGCGTTTTGTGCTTTAATACACTTGACATCTTATTCTGTCTGTGTTAAAATTAAAATAATTAAAATAAAACAATGGAGGCCTTAATTATGTACAGTGATATAGTAAAAAAAGGTGTTGAAAAAACACCTCACCGCTCGCTTTTCAAGGCAAGCGGTCTTACAGATGAAGAAATAGAGCGCCCGTTAATAGGTGTTGTATGCTCAAAGAATGAAATTGTTCCGGGACATGTTCACCTCGGTCAGATCGCGGAAGCTGTTAAAGCGGGTGTACGTCTTGCAGGCGGTACTCCGCTGGAGTTCCCGGCAATCGCGGTATGCGACGGTATCGCGATGGGACATGTGGGAATGAAGTATTCTCTCGCATCGCGTGAGCTTATAGCAGACTCGATAGAATCAATGGCGATCGCGCACGGTCTTGACGCGCTTGTGCTTATCCCGAACTGTGACAAGATCGTTCCGGGTATGATTATCGCAGCGGCAAGACTTAACATTCCGGCGATCATCTGCTCCGGCGGTCCTATGCTCTCAATCAATTATAACGGCAAGTTCCGCGACCTCAACACAAACTTTGAGGCTGTAGGCGCTTTCAAGGCGGGTACAATTGACGAAACAGAGCTTAAAAACCTTGAGGAAGCTGCCTGTCCGTCATGCGGCTCATGCTCTGGAATGTTTACTGCTAACTCAATGAACTGCCTTACTGAGGTCCTCGGTATGGCTCTTCCGGGCAACGGTACGATCCCTGCGGTATATTCGGAAAGAATAAGACTTGCAAAGCACAGCGGAATGAAGATTATGGAGCTGCTTGAAAAGAATATACGTCCGCGCGATATTATCACACCTGATTCACTCTATAACGCATTAAGAGTTGATATGGCTCTCGGCTGTTCGACTAACTCGATGCTCCACCTCCCCGCTATCGCTTACGAGGCAAAGTGTCCGATCACTCTTGATTACGCTAACGAGATAAGCGAGGTTACACCGAACCTCTGCCACCTTGCTCCGGCAGGCGAGCACCATGTTCAGGATCTCTATGCCGCAGGCGGCGTAACAGCGGTTATGAACGAGCTTTCAAAGGCAAATCTTTTAAAGCTTGACACACTCACTGTTACAGGCAAAACACAGGGTGAGAACATAGAGAGACACGAGGTCAAGGATTACACTGTAATAAGACCTCTTGACAATCCGTATTCAAAGACGGGCGGTATCGCGGTACTTAAAGGCAATCTGGCAGTTGACGGCTCCGTTGTAAAGCGTTCGGCAGTTGCGCCGGAAATGCTCAGGCACGAGGGACCGGCAAAGGTATTTGACAGTGAGGATGAGGCAATCGCGGCTATATATGCCGGAAAGATAGTTGCCGGCGATGTTGTTGTTATCCGTTACGAGGGCCCGAAGGGCGGTCCGGGCATGAGAGAGATGCTCTCCCCCACCTCCGCAATCTGCGGCATGGGACTTGACAAGGAGGTCGCTCTTATCACAGACGGTCGTTTCTCGGGCGCAACGCGCGGCGCGGCAATCGGTCACGTTTCACCGGAGGCTGTTGAGGGCGGTCCTATCGCATTCCTCAAGGACGGCGATATAATCGAAATCGACATTATGAACGGTATCTTAAACGTAAAGGTATCGGACGAGGAAATGGCGCAGCGTAAAATCGGCTGGAAGCCGAACGAGCCGAAGATCAAGACCGGCTATTTAAGACGCTATTCAAAGCTTGTTTCATCAGGTATGCAGGGCGCTGTAATGCTTGACGATTAATTCATAAGACTATAAAAGCCGCGGGTGCAAATTGCCCGCGGCTTCTGTATTTTTCAAACAAACCTCACATTATACTCATTAAGCAAAGTATTTACCTGAACGAGAAAACCTATAAACTGCGGTCCCGCCATAAGCTGACCGAAGAACGGCTTGCCGTAGTCAAATTCACCGTTTATTATATTATAGAGCTTTCCCCTGTCGCATATTGAAAGAATGGGTGAGCTTACATCCTCAACGATCTCTTTCAGCCTTGCCTTTACCTCCGCCTCATAGAACGGGTTATGCGTTTTCGGATACGGACTTTTCCTCCTCAGTCTTACGTCCTCGGGAAGTATTCCCTTTGCCGCCTCGCGCAGAATGTTCTTTGAAACGTTATCCCTGTTCTTCATCTCCCACGGAATATTCCATACATATTCCACAAGCCTGTGGTCGCAGAACGGCACACGCACCTCAAGCCCCGAAGCCATGCTCATTCTGTCCTTGCGATCGAGAAGATTTGTCATAAACCAGTTTATATTAAGCCATGAAATCTCGCGTCTGCGCCGCTCCTCGGCATTGTCGCCGATATATTCCGGTGTCTGCCGCACCGACTCCTCATATCTCATTCTTGAATAGCCGTCAAGGTCAAGCGTTTTTCTGACGCTGTCTATAAGGATTTCCTTGCGCATGGAAAGATCGTAGCACCACGGGAACGCCGGAGTTTCAAAGGCGCGCGGATCACGGAACCACGGATAGCCGCCGAATATTTCATCGGAGCACTCTCCCGATAAAGCGACTGTATGCCTCTTTTTAACCTCGCGGCAGAAATACAGCAGCGATGAGTCACAGTCCGCCATTCCCGGCAGATCCTTTGCGCGCAGCGCGTCGTCAAGCATCGGCACAAGCGCGTCGTTTGGGCAGACGAGATATGTATGATCGGTACCGAACTCCTCAACCATTCTAGGCACCCATTTCGTGTCGCTGTCGGGTTGAAATTTTGTACTGTGGAAATACTTGTCATTGTCCTCATAGTCAAAGGAATAGGTAGAAAGCTGCTTTCCCTGCTTTTTAAATTCATTTGCTGCAACCGCGGTTATAAAGCTTGAATCCAATCCGCCTGAAAGAAATGTTGCAATAGGAACATCAGATACAAGCTGACGCTTTATTGCGTCCGTAAGCAGAAATCTTACCCTCTCTATCGTTTCCTCATAGCTGTCGGTATGCTCCCCGCTTTTAAGCTGCCAGTAGACTTTTTCACAGATCCCTCTGCGGCTCACCCTCATGCAGTGTCCCGGTTTTAGCTCCTTTATTCCCTTAAACACTCCGCAGCCCGCCGTCCTTGCCGGACTTATCGCAAACAGCTCGCAAAGTCCCTCACGGTCAAGCTGCGCCTCAATTCCCGGGTACGTCAGAATCGCCTTTATCTCTGAGCTGAACACAAACGCGTCCTCCCTTTCGGAATAAAACAGCGGCTTTACTCCGAAGCGGTCGCGGCACAAAAATACGCTCTGCCTCATACTGTCATATACGGCAAAGGCAAAAATTCCGTTAAGCCGCTTTGCGCATTCATCACCGTAATGAATATACATATACAAAAGAACCTCTGTATCTGAGGTTGTTTCGAATTTATAACCGTGGCTCTCAAGCTCTCGGCGCAGCTCATCGGCATTATACAATTCACCGTTATAGGTTATGATAAACTCATATCCTTCACAAACTCTTTTCATCGGCTGCTTTCCCCGTTCCGGGTCAATAACAGCAAGGCGGCGATGGGCAAAAACCGCATGCTCTCCCACCCATTCACCGCCTGAGTCGGGGCCGCGGCTGTACATGGTATCCGCCATCATTTTAGCCAGAATCCGCTCGCGCTCCCCGCTCTTTACATAGTTATTTTTATAGCTTATATACCCGCAAATCCCGCACATAGTATCACACTCCTTTAGACTATATTATGTCTTTATGCAAAACTATGTGAATGCAGCCTCTAAAAACCTAAAGATGCTTGGCAGATTGCCCTATTATACATATTTTCGCATTTGCTTCAGCGCGGATTTTTCAAGTCTTGAAACCTGCGCTTGGGAAATTCCTATCTCGTCCGCGACCTCCATCTGAGTTTTGCCTCTGAAAAACCGCAAGTCAAGAATATGCTTTTCCCTCTCGGAAAGGTGGCTCATCGCTTCGTTTATCGCAATATTTTCAAGCCATGCCGAATCGGTATTTTTAGTGTCCCTGACCTGATCCATTACATATATCGCTTCGCCTCCGTCATGATATACCGGCTCATACAGGGATATAGGATCGGAAATCGCGTCAAGCGCGAATACTATCTCCTCCTTCGGCAGCTCAAGCTCCTTTGCCAGCTCATTAATAGTAGGCTCCTTGGAATGTAAATTAATATAGCGCTCCTTTGCGCGAAGAGCCTTATACGCTATGTCCTTAAGCGATCTGCTCACCCTTATCGGACCCTCATCGCGCAGGAACCGCCTTACCTCTCCCACAATCATCGGAACAGCGTAGGTTGAAAACTGAACCCCCACCGATGTGTCGAAATTGTCTATCGCTTTAATCAGACCTATACACCCGACCTGAAAAAGATCGTCCGGGTTCTCTCCGCGGTTTGAAAAGCGCTGTATAACACTCAGAACAAGCCTGAGATTTCCCCTTATAAAGGTATCTCTCGCCTGCATATCTCCCTTCTTGATTTTAACAAACAGCTCATCCTTTTCCTCTCGTGTCAACACCGGCAGCGCTGATGTATTAACGCCGCATATTTCCACCTTATTAGTCATTGCATTTCCTCCTTTTGTATAGCGGAGACTGAAAGTCTCCTATGTACCTTGCCATGCAATGACCGCCTTTTTATGACATTCTTACAATTTCCTTTTTAAGGCGCTTTATGATCCTTTTTTCAAGGCGTGATATGTATGACTGGGATATGCCCAGCATATCCGCTACCTCCTTCTGGGTTTTACTTCGGCGGTTGCCGAGACCGAAGCGCAGGATCATAATTTCCCGCTCACGGCTTGAGAGCTTTTCAAGCGCGCTCCTCAGCAGCTCCCTGTCAACCTCATCCTCTATCCCGCGGCATATAACATCATTATCCGTACCCAGAATATCCGAGAGCAGCAGCTCGTTTCCGTCCCAGTCAACATTTAACGGTTCGTCAATTGATACCTCCGTGCGACGGTTCGCGTTTTTTCTGAGATACATCAGTATCTCGTTTTCTATGCACCGTGATGCATAAGTCGCAAGCTTTATGTTTTTATCC
>JBJEIV010000307.1:0-1840 GCA_051877395.1 Candidatus Ornithomonoglobus sp. | reverse complement strand
TAAATTCTCCATGGAAACATTTTACACGAGAATTTACTTTGGCAATTAAGAATTATATTTAATTATTACCAAAATATCATAAAAAGCTTGATTTTTTTAGAAACTTATGCTATATTAATATTATAAGGTGCGGTTTTAAGTATTTGACTTAATTTCATGGGAAGGGTGAGAATAGTGGCACTGAAGTTATTCAAGCATAATCTTGAGGCATATAATGCAGCTAAAGCTATGCTTGCAAGCTACGGTAAAGCTGCAATTATTCATCCTACGGGAACAGGCAAATCCTTTATTGGCTTTAAGCTTGCCGAGGATAATCCCAATAAACATATCATATGGCTCACTCCGAGCGAATACATCGTCAAAACTCAGCTTGAAAATCTCAAAAGAGAGGGCGGAGCGGTTCTTGATAATATAACTTTCATCACTTATGCAAAGCTGATGCTGATGAGTGAGGAAGAAATCAAGGCTTTAACACCTGATATGATAATATGTGATGAGCTGCATCGGCTGGGAGCTGAAAAATGGTCTGAAGGCTTTGACAGATTATGTAAAGCATATCCTGCTGTTAAGATTCTTGGCCTTTCTGCAACGCATATCCGATATCTTGACAATCAGCGGGATATGGCCGAGGAGCTGTTTGAAGGAAATATAGCTTCGTATATGACACTTGGCGAGGCGATTGTGAGAGGTATACTCGCACCGCCGAAATATGTACTTTCTGTTTATGGCTATCAGGAGGAGTTTAGAAAATACGAGGATCGTGTTGACAGAATTGTGAATACGGGCATAAGGGATAAAAACAGGCAAGAGCTTAACAGACTGAGAAAAGCGCTTGAAATGGCGGAGGGACTGGATAAGGTCTTTGAGAAGCATATGGACAACCGCGCAGGCAAGTACATTGTGTTCTGCTCAAGCAGAGCGCATATGGACGAGATGGCGGAGCACGCAGGAGAGTGGTTCGGAAAGCTTGACGGTGATATGCACATGTATAAGGTATATTCCGAGGATCCGATGGCAAGTCAGGATTTCCTTGACTTTAAGGCGGATGACAGTAATCATCTAAGACTGCTGTTCTGTATAGATATGCTTAACGAGGGCGTACATGTAAACGATATTGACGGTGTTATACTTTTTAGACCCACCGTTTCACCTATTATATATAAGCAGCAGATAGGGAGGGCGCTGTCGGCAGGCAAAAAACATAGCCCTATAATATTTGATGTTGTAAACAATTTTGATAATTTGTACAGTATTTCAACCATACAGGATGAAATAAATCTTGCGGTCAGCTATTATCTCAATCACGGTGATGCCAATAAGATTGAAGTGGACAGCTTTGAGATTATTGACGAGACGGCGGACTGCAGAAGATTATTTGAGAGTCTTGAAAGAAGTCTTTCGTCGACATGGGAGATATACTTTCAGGCGGCAAAGGCATATTTTGATGAGCACGGCAATCTGGAGGTGCCGAAAAGATATGTTACCGACAGCGGTCTCACGCTCGGTATGTGGCTCAACACACAGCGGCGCGTATATGCCGGAAAAGTGCCGGGAAATCTTACGGAAGCACAGATTGATAGGCTTAATGGAATAGGTATGCGGTGGGAGAATGCGGTGGAGCTTAACTGGCAGAACGCGTATAACCATGCAAAGGAATATTATGAAACCTACGGTAATCTTGACGTGAAAGCGAAATATGTATGCGAGGATGGCTTTAAGTTAGGGCAGTGGATTGCAAATATGCGCACCGCATACAGCAATAACAGTGCTGCTGCGGCATCAGATGCGCATGACGGAGATAATAAGAAATTCAGGCTCCGGTTTTATACGTGAAAAGCTG
>JBJEIV010000306.1:0-1846 GCA_051877395.1 Candidatus Ornithomonoglobus sp. | reverse complement strand
CTTAGCGCAGGCTGGGACAACACCGATAAAACTGAGCAGTCACACGGTATGGCGGTAAGAAAGCCAAAGAACAAGTCGGACGTCAACGAATACGTACAGATAAATCCTGATTACGGAACACGCGAGGATTGGCTTGAAAATGTAAACGATAACATGGTTAAGACGGACGGCAGACTTGAATTTACAATGCGGAACACCGATCAGGCGCTTGTGTTCACACCGCATTACAGCAAGTACAAGGAGCGTTACGGTATCTACTGGTATATCACCGACAACGGCGAGCGCGAGGAGGACGAGGAGAATTATATCACAATCGACTCAATAGAGCTTGCCCACGATCAGCAGGAGAACGGCCACGGCTACAGTCAGGAAAATTCAACAGGCTATGAGGCGACCGGCGCAATGCCGAACTACCGCGAAATTTTAAACGGCGGCTACGCTGATTATCAGATGGCGGTTGAAAAGGGCGTTACAAACTATCTGAGCGTAACCTATTATTCGGGCGACGCCGGAAGAAAAATGAGCATCTACGCGGGCGATACAAGGCTTGCGGAGGTAACGGCAGGCGGCAGCGATGAAACCGTGTTGTACGAGATACCGGCGGAGGTTCTTGAAAATACCTTCACAGCGACCGCGCCGACAATTTCCGGCAGCGACGCCCTGCGCATCACCTTTAAAGCGGACTGCGGCACGGACGCGCCCAAGCTCTGCGGAACAATTAAGATCGTTAAGGAAAAGGCTGAATAAATTCACATAAGACCGCGGTAAACTTTGCCGCGGTCTTTTTAACACAATATAAAATCCGATAAAAATCTTATGTAAACTATTGAAATTTACCGTTGAATATGATATTATATTTATTAAGTAAACATATAAAAAATGCGAAGTCTGACGCAGATGAAGAATTATTAAGAAAGTCTGCATCAGCATAATGACATAACCGATTTCGTATTCGGAATTGATTGAAAGGAGAATTATTATGCAGAGACAGGAATATATAACAGACGAGCAGGTTGTCGCTCGGGCTAATGCTGCTGTAAGGATAGCTATTGAGAAGAAAAAGGCAATGCAGACACCTATTGTAATTTATGACAGCAAAACTCAGAAAATATATCAGAAAAACCCTGACGGAACTAAAACAGTTATTGGCGAGAGAATAAAAAGAGGGCGTTATAGTGAAAGATATAATCAAGCAGAAGAAGCCTGAAATAGTTGTATTTGCAGGTCCTAATGGTTCGGGGAAAAGCACCTTCACGGAATTGCTAAAACCTCCGATGGACTATATAAACGCAGATGAAATCAAGAAGTTTTTAAAATGCTCAGATATGGACGCTGCCTTGATCGCTGAAAAACAAAGAGAAGAACATCTTGAAAAAATGGAAGAATTCTGCTTTGAAACAGTCATGTCAACTGAACGAAATCTGAACTTATTAAAAAGAGCTAAAAATAAAGGGTACTTTATCAGATGCTATTATATATTGACAGTAGACCCGTCAATTAATGTATATCGTGTTAAATCAAGGGTAGCAGAAGGCGGTCATGATGTACCGGAAGATAAAATTATCAACAGATATAATAAAGCGCTCGCTTTAATTTAAGATGTTGTTTCAGTGAGTGATATATGTCATATATACGATAATTCAGGAGAACAGCCGTTTCGCATTTTCAAAAAAAGAAAAACGGAAATGTACTATCAGTCAAACGCAGATTGGTACAAGAACGATATTGAACTTTTAACCAACATACAAGATATACAAGAGATTGAATTAAACAAATAATTGATATTTGTACCTATATAGCATGCATTAAGTACTTCGTAGTTTAATAATACTTAATGCATGCGGTT
>JBJEIV010000305.1:0-1852 GCA_051877395.1 Candidatus Ornithomonoglobus sp. | reverse complement strand
GATACCAAATCCGGAACACCGCGCAGTGCAGATGACGCGGGCCGAGTACGATAAAGATGATTATATAATCGGCATGGATTCGTGGAACATAAGAAATATTCTGCGTATTACCGGAGGTGATCCGAATAAAAAGATATATAAGCTGCTTGACTTTTCGCAGCGCGGCGGCGATATTGCCGACCCGTGGTATACAGGCGATTTTGAAACGACCTACCGTGATGTGTATGAGGGCTGCGAGGGGCTTATGGAGGTTTTAAATGGCGAGACTAACTAAAGAAGAAGAGGCGGCGCGCATACAGGGAATGAAGGATTTTGATCTTGCGCATAAATCCGGCGCGTATCTTGCAGGAATTGACGAGGCGGGAAGGGGACCTCTTGCAGGTCCTGTTTTTGCGGCAGCAGTTATTCTGTCAGATGATGTATTAATTGAGGGAATAAACGATTCAAAGAAGCTCTCCGAAAAGAAGCGCGAGGAGCTTTTTGCTGTGATAAAGGAAAAGGCTGTCGCGTGGGCGGTATGCGCGGTTGATGAAAAGCGCATTGACGGGATAAATATTCTTGAGGCTACTTTTGAGGCAATGAGGGGAGCGTTAAGCAGCTTAGGAGTAAAGCCGGATAACGCTCTTGTTGACGGTAACCGTGATCCGGGACTTGATATTCCGTGTGAAACGGTTGTTAAAGGCGACAGCAAGAGTATGTCTGTCGCGGCGGCGTCAATACTTGCTAAGGTGAGTCGTGACCGATTTATAACGGATATATCGGAGAAATATCCCGAATATGGATTTGCAAAGCATAAGGGCTATGGGACTAAGGCGCACCGCGAGGCGCTTCTGAAATATGGACCTTGTGAAATTCACCGCAAAACCTTCCTTACAAAGATACTAAGCGGCACTGAGTTTGAGAGTGAATTATAATGGACAGGCGGAGAATAGGTGAGCTTGGGGAGGAGGCGGCAAGCCGTTTCCTTATTAAAAAGGGCTACCGTATACGGGAGAGGAATTTTCGCCTTAAATGCGGCGAGCTTGATATTGTGGCAGTTGATAAAGACAACTGCCTTGTTTTCGTTGAGGTAAAAACAAGAAAAAATGATAAATACGGTTATCCCTCAGAATATGTAAACGCAAAAAAACAGGAGAGACTGAAGAAAACCGCTATGCTCTATTGCGGCGGCGAGGTCTGCAATATGCGGTTTGATATAATTGAGGTATATTATGAGCCGGGGGATAATATAATGCATGTGAAGAAAATAAACCACATAGAGGATGCGTTTTAATGTATAAATATGAGATTTTTGATGCGCACTGCGACACGCTCTGCATGATAGCGGACAGCGGCGGGGATATAATAAAAAACAAATATAATATAGACAAAACTCGGATGTTGAGGTATAATAAGTATACGCAGGTGTTCGCATGCTTTATTGCCTCGGAGCACAGGGATAAAGCAATGGAGCGGTTTAATCGCCTTGCGGATGTCTTTGACGCGCAGAATTTTGACGGAATGACGCCGCTTTTATCTGTTGAGGGCGGGGAGATGATACGGTCATTAGAGGATGTGGATTATCTTAAAAGCCGAGGTGTGAGGTGTATCGCGCTTACATGGAATCATGCCAACAGGCTTGCGGGCGGCGCGGATGAGCCGGAGCAGGGGCTTACGGAGCTTGGAAAAGCTGTTGTGCGCAGAATGAATGAGCTTGGAATACTTGTTGACGTATCGCATCTTAACGATAAATCATTTTACGATATAGAAAAAATCAATGCAGGCGTTCTGATTGCGACACATTCAAATTCAAGAGCAGTATGTAACCACAGAAGAAATCTTACAGACGATATGTTTAAAATAATCCGCGACA
>JBJEIV010000304.1:0-1859 GCA_051877395.1 Candidatus Ornithomonoglobus sp. | reverse complement strand
CAAGCAGTACGATAAGGTTAATCTTGATCTCCAGTGGGTTGCTACAACCGCTTACGGTGAGAAGGTTACTGCCGCAATGGGCGCTAACGAATACCCGCATGTAATGCTTGTTACAACAAGAAATTCATCGGTTATCCAGAACTCAAAGGCAGGTACCTTCTGGGATATTACCGATGCGTTTACAAAGACGGATGCCAAGTATGTTTCGGAGGATAATCCCGAGGGTTATGTATATCCGAAGCTTGCTCAGGTAAATGCAACAGTAAACAGAAACATATCTGTTGACGGTAAGATTTTCGGTGTTTACCGCTCGAGAGTTATAGGTCGTCAGGGTGTTACAATCCGTAAGGACTGGCTTGACAATCTCGGTCTCGGAATACCGAAGACGGTAGATGATTTTGAAGAGGTATTAAAGCAGTTCACGGTTGGTGATCCGGACGGAAACGGTAAGGATGATACATACGGCATGATCGTCACGAGCTATCTTGACGGTCCGCTGCATAACCTTGCTGTATGGATGGGCGCGCCGAACGAGTGGGGCTATGACGAGTCAACAGGCGAGTGGAAGCCGTGGTTTATGTCTCAGGGTTACTTTGACGCTATGACAAAGATGCGCGAATGGTACGAGGCAGGTTATATCAACAGCAACATGGCTACACTTGACCCGAACAGCTGGGATAATGATTTCTTAAACGGTATCGGCGGAGTTCAGATTGACGTTGCCGACCGCGCGAGACGTAACGCTTCTAATATCCTTAAAAACAATCCGGACGCTGTAGTTGACGTGTTCGGCTATGTTACCAGAGATGCCGATGCGGAGCCTGTAATCTGGCCGACAACCGGCTATAACGGCTATTATGTATTCCCGACACCGACAGTAGGTACAGAGGAGGATCTTGATTTTATTCTGTCCGTGCTTGATGAGTGTAACGGTGAGTATATAGTAGACCTGTGTAACTATGGTATTCTCGACAGGAATTATACACTTGATGAGAACGGAAAGGCTGTAAAGAATACGGATCCGTCTCTGACGGCTGAATATGACGATCTTAACCAGTTCTCCATGGGTATAGCTCCTACAACGCTCAAGACAGCTTATGCCAACAAGACAGCTGAAACCGTTGAAAAGGTTCAGACGGAGAACGAGCAGTACGCGGTTATAAACCCGATGGCTCCGTATACGTCAGATACATACTCAATGAGCGGTACACAGCTTGATGCCATCATTTCAGAGGCAAGAACAAACTATATTGTTGGCAAGATTGATGAAAAGGGCTACGAAACAGCTATTAAGCAGTGGCTCAAGATGGACGGCGACCTTGTATGTCAGGATTATAAGGATGCATATGAGGCAGATGAAGGAAATCTTGATGAGAACGGTAATGTTATGATTCCTGATGAATTCAAGTATGACTTCAAGTTCTGATAATATATTTTCGTATAACATACTATAATATACTTTTCAAAGGAAGGGTTGGCGCACACCGGTGCGGCAGCCCTTTCCTTTTGATATACAGCAGCTTTCTTATCAGAAATGTGCAGAAAAGCCGCTTTTTTAATGCTGAATATTAAAAGTACATAAAAATCTTGTCAAAAAATCATTAAAAATGCTGAAAAATATTTGATATATTGAGTTTATTAGCAATATGTGGTATAGTATAAGGAGTAAAAATTGAATTAAATATAAAAATTGCAGTATATATAATTCAAACGGAAAGAGAGAACGTAAATGAGAAAATTTGTTTCCTTGTTAGGTGCGGCAGCGTTAATTTCCTCAGTATTCGCTGCGTTGGTCAATGCGGGCGCTGTAGGTGAAAATGTATTATGGTCAGATACGTTTGACGGCTATACAAATACAG
>JBJEIV010000303.1:0-9215 GCA_051877395.1 Candidatus Ornithomonoglobus sp. | reverse complement strand
GGGAACTCCGTTTGCGGTGCAGAAGCTTACGGCGGCGGCTCATGCGAGAAATGATGCGGGACGGGCAAGAGAAACGGTATTCATTTCTACTGTTATACTTGCCGTGATAGGATTTATAGGCAGCGCGGTTCTTTGGATAGGCGCGGATTTCTTTGCTCTTGCCATGAAGGAGGAGCAGGCGGGACGGGCGATAAAAGCCATTGCTCCGTCGATCTTTCTTGTAGCCTGCGGCACCGCGGTAAAGAGCGGCTTTCAGGGGAGATCCGACATGGTTCCCACTGCGGTTTCCCAGGTGATCGAATCGTTTATAAAGCTGGGCGCGGGATATGCGCTGGCTGTTGCGCTGCTGTATCTGGGAACGGAATATGCCGCGGCGGGCGCGGCGGCGGGCGTTACAATAGGTGAGGCGGCGGCAACGCTGATGCTTGTGGTCTGGTATCTGCTGTCGGTGAGGAAGGTAAGGCGCACCGCGGGAAATCGGCGCGAGATATTAAAGGAGCTTACCGATATTGCTCTGCCGATGCTTTTTATGTCGGTCGCCGGCTCGGTGATTTCCGCCTGTGATACGTCCGTTATACGCGCAAGTCTTTTGCGCGCCGGATTGTCCGCAGATGACGCGCGGTTTGTCTACGGCGCATATACTGGTTATGCGATGACCGTGCTTAATCTGCCGTCGGGCTTCCTTGCAACCTTGGGAGTAAGCGTTATTCCGATTATCTCCGGCGCGGCGGCGGTGGGAAATGCGGAAAGAATACGCTCCGTTACAAGGCGCGCGATAGGGTTTGCAGCGGCTGCCGGAGCGGTATCGGTCATAGGCTTGTGCGTGTTCGGGGAGCTTATTCTGCATATCCTGTTCCATAACACCTACAGCGCTCCGATGCTGAGAATGGCGGCTCCGTCCGTGCTGTTTATATGCGTTATGCAGATATCCGGCTCGATTTTGCAGTCTATGGGCTGTATCTGGCGCGCCTTTGCCGCGTCAATCGCTGCGGCGTTTATAAAGCTCGCATTTTCGGCTTTCTTAGCATCAAGACCGGAATTTAATATTTACGGTACGATTATAGGCACGGACATCGCTTTTTTTGTTGGTATGCTTATTAACCTGTTCAGCCTGTCGCATAAAAAAACGGCGATCTGAACGACCGCCGCGGGATATTTACTTTTTCGGCGCCGGAATGCTTATGGTAACGTCCGTGCCCTTGTTAAGATCACTTGTAATTGTGATTTTGCCGTGGAAGGCGGATTCTACAGTTTCCTTTGCGATTGCAAGCCCCAGTCCGGTGCCGCCTTTGTCGCGGGAGCGCGCTTTGTCAACTCTGTAGAAGCGGTCAAAGATATGCGGAAGCTGTTCCTTGGGGATACCTATGCCGTTGTCAGATACCTTTATGAGAATATCATTATATACATTGCTTGAGAACACGTGGATCTCGCCGCCGGACGGTGTGTATTTGAGCGCGTTTGTTATAATATTTGTAACCGCTCTTTCAAGACCGTCGCGGTCGCCCTTGATTTTCGGAACATCATTTATAGGTGTATAGGTGAGAGACTGGTTTTTCTTTTTTGCCGTAAGAGTAAGCCTCTCAACAAGTCCCTCAAGCATTGAACGTATATCAATATCGTCAACGGGCCTTGTATAGTTAGCGTTTTCATCAAGCTTTGACAGCGTGAGAAGATCGGATATTATCTTTGTCATTCTGTCCGTTTCCGATGATATGGTATCAAGGAAGCGTGTGCGCACCTCCGGCTTTGCGTCGGGGGTATCGGCAAGGATATCCGCGTAGGATTTTATGACCGTAAGCGGTGTCCTCAGCTCGTGTGAAACATTTGCAACGAAGTCACGGCGCGCGCTTTCAAGCCGTTCATGCTTTGTAACATCATGCACGATAACGATTATTCCGCCCTCACTGCTGTCCCTTGAATAGACTGTAAAATTGAACTGAAGCAGCTGACCGTTTATATGCACCTCTCGTTCAAAGTCATCGCTCGGGATATACTGCATCGCTTCAAGTGTTATATCCTCAAGATTGATTTCCTTAAAGAATCTGTTGAAGGTTATGTCGTCAACAAATTTCCTGTTAAGCAGGCGCTTTGCCTCAGGGTTGATATGAACAAGCTTACCCTTCATATCAAATGCCATAATACCGTCGCTCATGCTCTGCAGTATCTTTTCAAGCTTGATTTTTTCGGAGGTCGTCTTGTCGGCGTGTTCCTTGCGTAGCTCCGAGAGGTAGAAGAATGCGTTTGCAAGCTCTCCGATTTCGTCCTCCCGTTCGGATTCCGAAAGTGATGTGATATCACCGTCTGCAAGCTGTCTTGCCTGCTTTGTGATTTTCTTTATCGGTCTTGTTATTGTACAGGCAAGCATTGTTGCCGCAATATAGGACGCTATAAGTGAAATAATAAGCTCTGTAATAAGATTTTTCATCAATCTGCCCGATACCAGCTTCTGTACCGA
The DNA here is from genome assembly GCA_051877395.1 of Candidatus Ornithomonoglobus sp. Lineage (GTDB taxonomy): Bacteria > Bacillota > Clostridia > UBA1381 > UBA1381 > Ornithomonoglobus. The sequence goes on along the minus strand of JBJEIV010000303.1, from coordinate 6,760 downwards.
CAGCGTATCCTTTATGTATACGACATATCGCACCTCATCACCGCTTTTGAGCGGGAGCGCGTAGTCTATATATCTGTGTGTAATTCCTGTGCTTCTGCTTTCTTCTCCGGCAAGAGCTTTGTCAATAACCGGTGATGACTCGATAACATCCGAGCCGCAGCTCGAATATCTGACTGCTCCTGTTGGGTCAAGAACGCAGAAAATTGCCGACTTGTCAAGACCAAGCTGGTTTGTGTAGCCGCCTACAATATCGGTGATCTTTTTTATATTGTCAGGGCCGGATTCATTCATTACTAGCTCATCTTCTGTTTCGGATACGGATACAGCGGTAGCCGCATTGGTGAGCTGCTCCTTTGTATCACTGTTAAACACATCGGAAACTGCCTCATCAAAGCTGTTATGAAAATAACGCGCAGAGCTGAAAATGCCCATCAACCCCGTAAAAAGCTCAACGACCACCACAAGCAGCATGAACAGGACTGTGATTTTCATGCGTATGCTTTTGAACATAATAGCTTCAGTCCCTTTTTATTATATTTTATTGAAATAGTAACCGATGCTGCGCTTTGTTATGATATAACGCGGCAGACTGGGATCGTCCTCGATTTTTTCTCTGAGACGTCTTATCGTAACGTCAACCGTGCGGACATCTCCGAGATATTCGTAGCCCCATACATTTTCAAGGAGAACCTCTCTTGAAAATATCTGGTCCGGCGCTTCGGCAAGGAAACGAAGAAGCTCAAATTCTCTTAAGGTTATATCTATGATCTTTCCGTCCTTGCGTACCTCGTAGCGGTCAACATTAATTGTGACATTGCCGGAGGTGATAACACTCTTGTCCTCCGGCTTTTCTGTTGCCTCCTTTGATATTTCCGAGCGGCGCAGAATTGCCTTTACGCGCGCCTTAAGCTCACGCGCCGAATACGGCTTTGTTATGTAATCGTCCGCGCCAAGCTCAAGTCCAAGCACCTTGTCGACCTCATCCTCACGGGCGGTAAGCATTACAATAGGCACATTGGATTCCTTTCTGATTTCCTTGCATACATCCATACCGTCCATACCGGGAAGATTGCAGTCAAGCAGAATAAGGTCAGGCTTATTCTGTCTGCAAAGGTCAATGCCTGAGGGACCGTCGTATGCGGAAAGCGTCTTGTAGCCGTCCTGCTCAAAGGTAAATACGAGAATATCATTTATATTTTTTTCATCCTCAATTATAAGAATAGTAGTTGCGTCCATTATTAAAACCCCTTCGTGACAGTGCAATAATACATAATATTTCATAAATGACATTTATAACAATAATATTGCACCTAAATTACATACATTTTATCAAAAATAAACAGATATATCAAGTATATTTCGAAAAAAAGTTAAAAAATTTTTTCAGACACCGAAAGAAAGTCAAAAAATATATTCTTATTTTATAAAATTCATATAGACAATTGTGAAAATTTGCGGTATAATATATAATCAGAGGAAAATAAACCTTCACCGAAAGGAGTTTATAGCATATATGGAAAAAGCAGTATTATTGACCAGTGAGTCTGCGCAAAGGCTTGTAAACCGCATGGCTTATGAGATTATTGAGGATAACAAGGGACTAGAGGGACTTGTTATAGTCGGTATTCAGTCACGGGGCGTTCTTTTTGCAAAGGCGCTGCGAAGGAGGATAAATGAGCTTGAGGGAGTTATGCTTCCTATGGGTTCGATCGATATCACCTTTTACCGCGATGACCTGACCCGCCTTAATGATCATCCTATAATCAGGGAGACGGATGTTCCGTTTGCAATTGAGGATAAGAATATTATATTGATTGACGATATCCTTTTCTCCGGCAGAACCGTAAATGCGGCTATTAAGGCGCTTTTTGATATGGGCAGACCCGCAAAGATAAAGCTTGCCGTGCTTGTAGACCGCGGTCATCATGAGCTCCCAATCAGCGCTGACTACTGCGGAAAAAATGTTCCGACGGCGCTTGATGAATACATTGATGCCGATATCACAGAGGACGGTGTAATAGAAAAGGTTATAATACGCGACAAGGAGACTGAATAAAATGAAGCATGATTTACTTGGCTTAAAGGATCTTGATGCAGATCAGATAAAACACATTCTGGATACGGCTGCAACGATGAAGGAGATTGTTATCGGACCTAACAAAAAAACTCCCCATCTGCAGGGAAAAACAGTTGTAAATCTGTTCTATGAAAACAGCACGAGAACAAGATTGTCATTCGAGCTTGCGGCAAAGTATATGAGCGCGAGCGCGGCCAATATTTCCTCGAGCGGCTCTTCGGTGGCAAAGGGCGAGACGCTTGTTGACACTGCCGAGACGATCAACGCGATGGGAACGGATATTCTGGTTATGCGCCATAATATGAGCGGCGCGCCGCATATGCTCTCAAAGCTGGTGGACGCGTCGGTTGTAAACGCGGGAGACGGTATGAACGAGCATCCGACACAGGCTCTTCTGGATATGCTCACAATGCTTGAGCACAAGGGTCATATCGAGGGACTTAAGGTCGCGATCATCGGAGACATATATCATTCAAGAGTTGTACGATCAAATATTTACGGACTGACAAAGCTTGGCGCGGAGGTGACGCTGGGCGGACCGTCAACGCTTATGCCGATGGGCATTGATAAAATGGGCGTTAAGGTTTATGACAATGTGCATGAGGCTATAGTTGACGCTGATGTAGTTATGGCTCTCAGAATACAGCTTGAGCGTCAGAAGAAGGGACTGTTCCCAAGTATACGCGAGTATTTCCGTTTCTTCGGTATAGACGAGCAGAGACTGAAGCTTGCAAAGCCGGACGCGATTGTAATGCATCCGGGTCCTGTAAACCGCGGCGTGGAGCTTTCAACCGCGGTAATAGACGGTGAAAAGAGCGTTATAACAAATCAGGTTACAAGCGGTGTCGCGGTAAGAATGGCGGTTATGTATTTATTGTCAAGAGGAGGCTTCTAAAAACCGGGCTTCCATAAGCCGCGCATTACTGCGTTAAAGGCAGCTTTGAAATAGACGAGGGAGCATATTAAGGAGGATATTATGAAAATTCTAATCAAAAATGGCCGCGTGCTCGATCCGGCAAACGGGATCGACGAGGTGACGAATATATTTATAGATAACGGCGTAATTTCTGAGGTCGGTGTCAATCCCGATCTGGAGGGAATTGAGATGGAGGTTATTGACGCTTCGGGAAAGATTGTCGCTCCGGGCCTTGTGGATATGCATGTTCATCTTCGTGAGCCGGGACAGGAATATAAAGAGGATATCGAATCCGGTACAAAGGCCGCTGTATTCGGAGGTGTGACTTCGGTTGCATGTATGCCGAACACCGAGCCGGTATGTGATAATGAAGCGGTTGTCACCTATATAAAGTCGCGCGCCGCAGAGGTCGGATATGTGAACGTATATCCGATAGGCGCCGTTTCAAAGGGGCAGGAGGGAAAATATCTTGCCGAGATAGGCGAAATGGCATTCGCGGGCGCGGTTGCGATCTCGGATGACGGACATCCGGTAGAAAATTCGGGGCTTATGAGAAGAGCGATCGAATATTCGGAAATGTTTGACGTTGTTGTAATATCTCACTGTGAGGATATGGCTCTGGGAGAGGGTGATATGAACGAGGGACCGGTTGCATCGGCAATGGGACTTCGCGGAATTTCAAGAGCCGCCGAGGAGGTTATGGCTGCGCGTGACGCGATAGTTGCGGAGGCAATCGGCGGACGCGTGCATATCGCGCATATCTCAACAAAGGGCTCCGTTGAGCTTATCCGTCAGGCTAAAAAGCGCGGTGTAAGGATAACCTGCGAAACCTGTCCGCATTACTTTACGCTTACGGAGGAGGCATGCAGCGGCTTTAACACGAATGCAAAGATGAACCCGCCGCTCAGAACTGCCGAGGATGTCGCGGCAATAAAGGAGGGTCTTGCGGACGGAACGATCGACTGTATCGTAACGGACCACGCTCCGCATCACCCCGATGAAAAGGAATGCGAGTTCGGACTTGCCAAAAACGGTATTGTAGGACTTGAGACCTCGCTGGGTCTGGGCATAAAGTACCTCGTAAAGGAGGGTGTTCTCACAATGAGCCAGCTCATAGAGAAAATGTCGCTCAACCCTTCAAGGATTCTGGGTATCTCAAAGGGTACGCTTTCACCGGGACATGCCGCCGATATCGTGATTTTTGATCCGGAAAAGGAATGGACAGTTGATATAACAAAGCTTCATTCAAAGGGCAAGAACTCGCCGTATGACGGCTTTGAGCTTTTCGGCAAGCCGGAGTATGTACTGGTAGGCGGAGAGATAGTTATAAATCAGGGCGAACTGATGAAGTAATAAGAGAAAGGAAACAAAATAACATGTCAGTGGATTTGTTGGTTAAAAAGATAAAGGAAAAGGGCAATCCGTCGGTTGCGGGACTTGACCCTAAGATTGATTATGTACCGCAGTATATCCGCGATAAGGCGTATGCTGAGTACGGAAAGAACCTCAAGGGCGCGTGCGAGGCAATATGGGAATTTAACAAGGGGCTTATTGACGCTCTCTATGACGTGGTTCCGGCTGTAAAGCCGCAGAGCGCTTTCTATGAAATGTACGGACTTAACGGCGAGGAGGTTCTTCACAGAACAATAAAATATGCAAAGGAAAAGGGACTTTATATCATTCTTGACGTAAAGAGAAACGATATCGGCTCGACTGCGGAGGCATACTCAAAGGCGTATCTGGGAAATGTAGATATAGACGGTGTGACGGAGGAGCCGTGTCCGGTTGACTGCGTAACCGTCAATCCGTACCTCGGAACGGACGGAATAAAGCCGTTTGTAAACGACTGCAAGACCTTTGACAAGGCGATATTCGCGCTTGTAAAGACATCAAACCCGTCATCGGGAGAATTACAGGATATGCTCGCGGGTGAAAGGCATATCTATGAGCATGTTGCGGAGCTTGTAAACAAGTGGAACGCCGATACAATAGGCGAAAGCGGCTACGGCGCTGTTGGAGCTGTGGTTGGCGCGACATATCCCGAGCAGGCAGCGGTGCTGCGTGGGATCATGAAGCAGTCCTATTTCCTTGTTCCGGGCTACGGCGCTCAGGGCGGCGGCGCATTGGGAGTTAAGCCGTGCTTTAACGAGGACGGTCTCGGAGCGATCGTAAACTCGTCAAGAGGTATTATGTGCGCTTATAAGAAGGGTGACTGGAAGGAAGAGCAGTTTGCGGAGGCTGCAAGAGCCGAAGCGATCAGAATGAAGAAAGATATAACAAGCGTTCTGTGATAAAAGGAGATCGTATTATGAAGAAAACTTATAAATGCAGGCTGACTCTGAAAACGGAGCTTTGCCCGGGAATATGGGATTTTGTGGTTGAGGCTCCCGAAATCGCAGAGCTTGCGCAGGTCGGACAGTTTCTGCATATCGCGTGCGGCGGCTCAACGCTTTTAAGACGGCCGATAAGCATCTGCGACACTGGCGAAAAGTTTGTGCGCTTCTGCTTTCAGGTAAAGGGCGAGGGAACAAAGCTTCTTGCCCGGACAGAGGTCGGAGAGGAAATTGACATAATGGGACCTCTGGGTCACGGCTTTACCGTAACACCGGGAGAAAAGTCGGTTATAATAGGCGGCGGAATAGGTGTTTTCCCGCTACTCAAGCTTGCGCGTGAGAAGGACAGTGTTGTATTTCTCGGCTTCCGTAATAAGGACCTTGTTGTTATGGAGGACGATTATCTTGAGGCAAACAAAAACCTCACTATATGCACCGATGACGGCTCCTACGGCTATAACGGCTTTGCGGTTGCGGCAATGGGCGAGTATCTGCTCGAAAATAAGGTTGATATGATATACTGCTGCGGCCCCACACCGATGCTTAAGACTGTAAAGCAGATCGCGGAGTACAAAAATATTCCATGTCAGCTCTCGCTTGAGCAGCGAATGGGCTGCGGAATAGGCGCGTGTCTTACCTGCGTATGCGAGACAAAGAACGAGGGTATGGCAAAATATAAGCAGGTATGCACCTGCGGTCCTGTATTTGATTCAAAGGAGGTTGTACTCTGATGGCAAATTTAGAAACAGAATACTGCGGAGTCAAGTTCAGAAATCCGATTGTTACGGCGTCGGGAACCTTCGGCTTCGGCTATGAATATGACGAGTATGCTCCGCTTTCGGAATACGGCGGCTTTGCCGCAAAGGGTCTTACAAGACAGCCCAGAGGCGGAAATCCGGCTCCGAGAATTATAGAAACACCGGCGGGCATCCTTAACAGCGTGGGACTGCAGAACCCGGGCGTTGAGGTGTTTGCGCAGTACATCATGCCGGATCTTGCGGAGAAGTTTGACACAAATGTTATCGCGAACATGTCGGGAAATACAATAGAGGAGTATGCCGAAATGGCGGAAATTCTTTCGGAAACGGATGCGGCGATAATCGAGATGAATATATCGTGCCCTAATGTAAAGCACGGAGGAATGGCGTTCGGAACAAACGCGGCTGTCGTTGAAGAGCTTACGCGCGAGGTCAAAAAGAGATGCAGGAAGCCTCTTGTGGTGAAGCTTTCACCTAATGTAACCTCGGTTGCCGAGATCGCAAGAGCCGCGGAGGCAGGCGGCGCTGACGGCTTATCCCTTATCAATACTCTTATGGGTATGAAGATTGATATTAACACAAGACGGCCGATGCTTGCAAACAATACGGGCGGACTTTCAGGCCCTGCGGTAAAGCCTGTCGCGGTGCGCATGGTGCATGAGGTATATAACGCGGT
>JBJEIV010000302.1:0-9260 GCA_051877395.1 Candidatus Ornithomonoglobus sp. | reverse complement strand
GTTAAGAGCTTCGCAGACCTATCCGTCCGTTGCATACAAGGTTGCCGACGAGCTCGGAAAATATATATCAAACGAAATTAGAGTTACCGTTCCGGGTCACTTCCAGCGCGGCGGCAGTCCGTGCGCGTATGACAGAGTTCTGTGCACACGCTTCGGAGCGGCGGCGGCGCGGCTTATAAAGGAACAGAATTACGGAAACATGGTAGGACTGAGAAACGGCGAGATCGTTCCCGTTCCCCTTTCGGAGGTTGCGGGCAAGCTCAAAAAGATCCCCGCCGACTGTCCGCTTATCGGCGAAGCAAGAGAGGTAGGAATTTCATTTGGCGACTGATGATAAAGATACGGCTTTAACACCGCTCCAGCAGAGGGCGGAGGAGCTTTTCCGCTCCGGCTACAACTGCTCGCAGGCTGTTATAGGCGTTTTCTGCGATAAGCTCGGACTTGATTTTGACACGGCAATGAGGCTCTCGGAGGGCTTCGGCGGCGGCATGGGACGTATGCGTCTCACCTGCGGAGCCGTATCGGGAATGGCAATGGCGGTCGGCGCGCTTCTTTCCCGAGGCGCGGGCGAAGGAAACACCCGCGCAGAGGTCTACGCAAGGGTACAGGAGCTTGCGGAAATTTTTAAGGAAAAGAACGGCTCGATAATATGCGCCGATCTCTTAGGGCTCAACGGCAAAGAAAACCGCGAGCCGTCACCCGAGGAAAGAACGGAGCAGTATTATAAAAAGCGTCCGTGCATAAGATGCGTAACGGACTGCGTAAAAATTCTTGAGGATAATTTATTTTAATATGCTAAAAGGCGGCTCAGAAGGCCGCCTTTAATATTTCCCGTTACATTTTTTCGCACTTGCCACCATAATAAAGCAATTCCCAAGGCAAAAATGAACCCTCGTCATTCCAAAACACTATTGTACGACTTTTGTCAAGCTGCACGCTCTCAAACAGCCCGGGTATATTCTTTAAATCACTGAAACCCGGCCATGACAGCAAATCATCTGTTAACTGATATATGACAGCTTCACCGTCTTCAAACTCGGCATACAGCCTATAACCCTCTAACGGTTTAATTTTTTTAATTTTTATTTCCAATTTAGTATACCCCCAAAAAGGATAAAATATTCTATCGTTGATTAATGGTTCTTCTTGCTGTCGGAATACTGTCTATTATACAGTCAAGAAAGGACTCTATATTATAATGCTGCTGAGCTGAATAATACACAGGCTTTTTAATGTATTTGCCCGTTGCTTCCTTTACGCGTCTTTGAATTGATAATGCCTGTTCCTCAAGAAAGCCTTTAAGGACATCATCGGGGCGTGACAGCGTATAATTCCAATGTCTGCCCTTCATTGCCATATCCGCCTGATTTATGGCAACAACTATCCTGCTGCTCTCGATATTAGGAGCGATCACATCATTTATCAGTCTGTATGTAGTACCCATATCGCGGTTTGAGCCTTCAATGATCACTATCACCAGATCTATAAATCCATACTCCCTTCCGTCGCACTGAAACGTTTTATACAAAAGGTCGATCATCCCCTTTGAATGACGTATATCCTGCTCGATACCGTCACCCAAGCCCGGAGTGTCCCATAATCTGAGCCACCGGCTTAACCTGTAGGGATCAAGCGTCATAGTCTCCGGGTCTACGCCGTCTCCGACAGCTGCAACCGTACGCTGAAAAACGGCGTTTAAGGTGGTTGATTTTCCCGCGCCCGTAACTCCCGTTATCATTACATCTAAAGGCGTATACCCTAATTTGTCAAGCTTTTCGGCGAAATCAACGTCTCTGTAATCGCTGTATTGTCTCATATATCAGCACCTTACCGTCCGAAAAGACCGCCAAAGAAACCGCCTATAGCTCCGACAATTCCTCCGACAATTCCTCCGACAACTCTCCCGACCTTGCCTAAGTGTAGCATATCGCCTATCTCTTCGCCTATGTCCGCGCCTTTTTCTACACCGTCAACAATGGATTCAAAAAAGCTTTTCTTTACCTCCTTTGTGTAATCCTTCAGCTCGTCGCTGTCCTTCCAGACCTCCGCGTCCTTATTCAGCTTATTGGCATAAACAAGACGCTTCTTCTTAGGCGTTCTCTTTACTATGTAATATAACAGCTTTGAAAGATTATAAGGCGGCTGCTGTTCTTCTCCTTCCTCTTTAAAGCCGGCGCTGTAGTATATAGGATCTACAGATACTCCCGTAGCTTCCTTTATTCTCTTTCTTACAGAATCGACTTTGTCGTTCAGGAACTCAACGAGCTTAGGCTCGGGCTTGTTCGCCTCATAGTTCCAGCAGCGTCCTTTCATTGCCGCATCCGCCTGATTTATTGCTACAAGTATTCTGTTTTCCTTGTCCTCTCCCAGATTAGGAATTATCACTTCATTTATCAGCTGATAGGATGTGCCTAAATCTCTTGAGCTTCCGTCAAGAATGACAAGCACCAGGTCTATAAGCAGATTTCCGTCGGAATCCCTCTCGTTAAGTTTTTTATAATATTTTTTGCATGGCGGTTATCCGCTTCTTTTCCGTCTCCCAGTCCGGGGCTGTCCCACAATATCAGGTTGTCGAGATCATATCTTTCGATTTCCATTGTTTCGGGATCGGGCGTGCAGCCTACCTTTGCCACCTCTGTGCCGAAAAGCGCGTTGATTGTAGAGCTTTTTCCGCAGCCGGTCGCTCCGGTAATAAGCAGATTTATTTTCTGATTTTCTATCTGCATTATATTCTGAAGCAGCTGCGCCTTGTCCTTCTCAGACAGATCAGAGTTCTCGATAGTCCTCCTCAGTTCTTCTAATTTACTTCTGTTTTCATCGTTGTAATCCATTTCTTTTGTCCTTTCTCTATAAGCTTGTGTATATTGTTTCCTTGCTGACTTCAAAGCGCAGACCGTGCATTTTCCGAAATCGCCGACACTGGGATTGTACGAAAAAACGCTGCCGCACCTCGGGCAAGTTCTGTACATTGGAAATTGTGACATTTGATCTCCTTCCATTCGTCAATTATTTTTATATGCTCTCTTAATTATCGCATAAGCTTGTCCCCCCTCCGGGAGGGGGAGCGAAACTGCGGGTTTATCCCAAATTTACATCCCGATTACTCCCTCCGAGCGCCTGACGGCGCCCACCTCGCGATTCCGTTCGTGGAGATCACGAATGGACCAACGTCGGATTTGCCGCCGGTCAAAATTTTTTTCATTTGTTTGTACCTCCGTATGTTTTATTTACAAGATAATAATAACAAAAAGGACGGACATTCGTGTGTCCGTCTGAAAATTTTATTCATTTTTTTTGTATTTTTCCGCAATCCTTATTGCTGTAAGCCGTATTTCCTCCGCCAGCTCCTTCGGCTCAAGCACCTTAACCCAGTCCCCCTGTGACAAAAGCCACAGCTTTATTCCGTCGCCGTAGACATACGCCTCAATAACGCTTACTCCGCCGCCGGCGCTTATAAGCTTCGCGGTAGGCAGTCTGTCAAGCGCCGCCTGCACCGAAGGACCTGTAAATTCAAACAATATCCGCTGCTTTTTCCCAGGAAACATGAATTGATTCAGCTTGCGCAGCTCCCCCTCGTCAAACGGAGGATGCTCCATGACAGTATCGCGGTGTACGGTCACGTCCGTTATCCTGTCGATCCTATAGAAGCGCTGCTGCACAACGCCGCAGTCATCGGGGTGAAAGGCTATGAGATAAAAATAATACTCGCTGAATATCACAGATGCCGGAGCGATCCTGCGTACTATCTGCGACCTGTCCATTTTATAATATGTAATCGTTATTTCCTTTCCCGATTCGATCGCGGAAGAAATCTGCCACAGTCTGTCAACCATATGAGGAACGTCCGAGCCGATGCTGATATAATGATATAATTCCCTGCTTACCATATTATTGAGCATTTTTTTATCCTTGCATGACGAAAGCCTTTTCAGCTTACCGACAAGCGAAAGCATATCCACCCGGTTCAGAGCGCGGCTTGCGATAAGAATCTTAACTATCGCCAGCAGCTCCTTATCAAGCAGAAAGTCATCGAAATAAATCCTGTAGGTTCTCTGCTGATAGCAATATTTTATTTCCGTATATCCCAGCGTGTCGCGGTGCTCGGCAAAGAAGGACTTTAAATCATTAATATCTCTCGTGATCGTCTTTTTTGACACATCAAATTCCTTTGCCAGCTCCATAACCGACAGATCCTCCCCTTTAATTCCTCTGAAAAATATTGAAAGAATCCTGTACAGCCTATCTTCACCCTTCATCTGTCATTACCTGCCTTCAAGCTGATTATATTTTACTGTATATATTATACCGTTAATATAAGACAAACGGATGTCACTTTAAAAATTTTTGCAGATTATGAAATCGCGCGCTTTAATTTCTCCTTAAACGCCTGCGGATTTTCAAGTCCGAGTCTCAGCATTTCCTCCGTGACCGCCACGGAAAGCAGCCTGTCCTTTTCCGCGCTGTCCTTCACCTCTGCAATAACTCTCCCGCGGTATTCGCAAAGTATTCCGCACAGCTCATCATATTTCATAATATCTCTTATAAGCATTGCGCTCAGCTTCGGGTATCCGGTGGTAACGGCAGCGCATATATTTCTCCCGCTTTCCGATGCGGCAACCTCAAAGTCGCCCTCACCTCCATAGCACACAAGGGCGTCCGCCGCCCGCGCGTCCTCTGCGATGCGTCTGTTAAGCGCCTCATCACCGGTCAGAGCAAAAACCGCAAAGGCGCCCTCTAAATCCGATTTATCATAGCTTTTAATTACCGTTTCCGCGCCAAGCCCCTCCGTCCGCCAATCGCTGATCTCGGCTATTATCCGCACACGGGCGCCGGCATTGACAAGTCTTTTCGCTTTAATATAGGCTCCCCTGCCGCCGCCGATAATGACGCATAGCCTGTTATTCACGTTAAGGTTTACCATATAGCTCATAGATATCACCATTTTCTGTAATAAAAAACCACAAGCCGAGGCTTGTGGTTTTGTTGGTGCGAGGGACCGGACTTGAACCGGCACGGTTTCACCCACACGCCCCTCAAACGTGCGCGTCTGCCTATTCCGCCACCCTCGCAGATAAATATTACTGTTGTTCTCAACAACAGAAATTATTATAGCAGATGTTTCATCATTTGTCAACACTTTTTTTCAATTTTTTTTACTTTTTAGGACTTATATTATGATTGCAAAAATTATACTTTTATGATAGAATATAATTGGTGATTATTATGACAAATATAAAAAGACTTGTTATAGGAATACTTGCTCATGTCGACTCAGGCAAAACCACGCTTTCGGAGGGTATGCTTTACCGTTCGGGAGAGATACGAAAGCTGGGCAGGGTCGACCACGGCGACGCGTTCCTTGACACAAATGAAATAGAACGTGAAAAGGGTATCACAATATTTTCAAAGCAGGCTGTTATGAATTTCAATAACAGTGAATTTACGCTGCTTGATACTCCGGGACATATAGATTTTTCCGCGGAGATGGAAAGGACGCTTCAGGTTCTCGACTATGCGATCCTCGTTATCAGCGGCGCGGAGGGTGTTCAGAACCATACCGAAACGCTCTGGAAGCTTCTTATCCGCTATAACGTTCCCGTGTTTATATTCATAAATAAGATGGACATTTCCGAGAGAGAGCGCGGGGAGCTTATGGAGGAGCTTCACACAAAGCTTGACGACGGCTGTATTGACTTTGACGGACGCGATACCGCGGAATTTGCAGAGTATGCGGGAATGTTCAGCGAGGAGCTTATGGAGGAGTTTCTCGAAAGCGAAAGCGTTTCGGACGCGGCTCTTGTTTCCGCGATCGCCGAACGGCATATTTTTCCCTGCTTTTTCGGCTCGGCGCTGAAGGTCAGCGGAGTTGATGAGTTTTTAAGCGCGCTTGACAGGTACACAAGAGCGGTTGAATACGGAGAGGAGTTCGGCGCGAAGGTCTTTAAGATAACCGAGGAAAACGGCGCGCGCCTTACCCATATGAAAATCACGGGCGGCGCGCTTAGGGCAAAGACCGTAATTGAGGGCAGAGATCAGGACGGAGAGCCGTGGAGCGAAAAGGCGGACAGAATCAGAATATATAACGGTGAAAAATTCACAATGGCAGACGTTGCTCCGGCCGGCACGGTCGCGGCGGTTACGGGACTTAGCGCAACATATCCCGGAGAGGGACTGGGCTGCGAGAGCAATTCGGGAATGCCGTTTCTTGAGCCTGTTCTCACCTACCGCGTTGAGCTGCTTGACGGAACGGATGTTCTTACCGCGCTGAACCGTCTGCGCCATCTCGAACAGGAGGATCCGCAGCTGCACGTTATCTGGAACGAGCCGTTACAGGAAATCCATATCCAGCTCATGGGCGAGGTTCAGCTTGAGGTGCTGCGCCGCATTGTTTCGGAGCGCTTCGGAATGGAAATCGACTTCGGACAGGGCAGCATTGCATATAAGGAGACAATTTCGGGTATAGTTGAGGGTGTGGGACATTTTGAGCCGCTCCGTCACTACAGCGAGGTGCATCTCATCATGGAGCCGCTCCCCCGCGGCAGCGGTCTTAAATTTGAATCGTCCTGCTCGGAGGACGCTCTGGACAGGAACTGGCAGCGGCTTATCCTCACGCATCTGCGAGAGAAAACACATGTGGGAGTTCTCACAGGCTCCCCCATCACCGATATGAAAATAACTCTCGCCTCCGGGCGCGCTCACAAAAAGCACACCGAGGGCGGCGACTTCAGACAGGCTACCTACAGAGCGGTGCGTCAGGGGCTTATGAACGCGCAGAATGTTCTGCTTGAGCCGTTCTACAGCTTCCGCCTTGAGGTACCGACAGAGAATGTCGGCCGCGCAATGACCGACCTTCAGCAGATGGGAGCGGAATTTTCGCAGCCGTCCCTTAACGGAGATATGTCAGTTATCAAGGGCAGAGCGCCTGTTTCGGAGATGCGCTCGTACCACTCCGACATAACAGCGTACACCGCCGGACGCGGAAGGCTGTTCTGCACGCTTGCGGGCTATGACGTATGCCACAACGCCGAGGAGGTCATATCAGCATGCGGCTATGACGCGGAGGGTGACCTTGACAATCCCTGCGACAGCGTGTTCTGCGCCCACGGAGCGGGCTTTTTGGTAAAGTGGGACGAGGTGCCGCAGTATATGCACCTACAAAGCGCGCTTGCGCCGGAATATGACGAGGAGGAGGCGGAGCTTAGGGTTTCGCGCTATATGAACGCGGTTGTAAACGATGAGGAGCTTCTGCGCATATTTGAGCGCACCTACGGCCCCGTTAAGCGCAAGAATCCCAACACCATGCGCAAACGGATAAAGCATGAGAGCGCGCCGTCCGCGCGCAGAAAAGCGCCTGTCCTGACAGGTCCTGCCTATCTTCTTGTTGACGGCTATAATATAATATTCGCATGGGAAGAGCTTAACGTGCTTGCAAAGGACAATCTGGAGCTTGCGCGCGAAACGCTCATAAACCGCATGTGCAACTACCGCGGCTACAAACACTGCGAGCTTATCCTCGTATTTGACGCGTATAAGGTCAAGGGCAATCCCGGAACGGTTGAAAAGGTTCATAACATAAATGTTGTATATACTAAAGAAGCGGAAACGGCGGACGCGTATATCGAAAAGGTCACGCACGAGCTGGCGAAAAAGCACCGCGTGCGCGTTGCTACCTCGGACAACCTCGAGCAGGTAATAATTCTCGGCAACGGCGCGGTAAGGGTAAGCGCGGACGAGTTCCACAAGGAGGTCGAGGACGCCGAGGAGGAAATAAGAAGGTTTATAAAGCAGACATTTTAAGGAGTTCTTATGGCTATAGGAATTATTGCTGAATTTAATCCGTTCCACAACGGACATAAATATCTTATAAACGAAGCGAAACGGCTTAACAACAACGAGCCGGTAGTCTGCGTCATGAGCGGAGCGTTTGTTCAGCGCGGAGAACCGGCGGTCACGGACAAGTGGACGCGCGCGAAAATGGCTCTGGAAAACGGCGCAGACCTCATTTTTGAGCTGCCCGTCACCTTTTCGCTCAACACCGCGCAGAAATTCGCATACGGCGCCGTAGCGACGCTTCACGCGTCGGGTGTTGTCGACACGCTCGCCTTCGGTTCGGAAAGCGGAAATTCTCAGGAGCTTGACAAGGCGGCATCTCTTTTTGAAAACGAGCCGCCCGAGGTATCGCAAAGGCTCAAGGAGCTTATGGCGGAGGGCATGAGCTATCCCGCCGCCAGAGCGAGAGCGTACGAGGGACTTATCTCCCCCGCGCTTCTCTCCTCTCCCAACGATATTTTAGGCATTGAGTATCTGCGCGCCGTAAAGGCGCTTAACGCCGACTTTAATATCTGCGCCGTCACGCGCAGGGGAACAGGACATGACAGCGCCGAAACCACAGACGAATTTGCCAGCGCCTCACAGCTGCGACGCATTATCCTTGAAAACGGCAGCATAGACGGCTTTGTGCCGTACTGCGGCAGCTTTCCCGTATACGACAGCGGCAGGCTTGACACGGCGGTTATGGCGCGGCTGCGCGCCTGCGGAGCGGATTATATAAAAAGCATTAACGATGTCGCAGAGGGACTTGAAAATAAGTTCATAAAGGCGGCTGTAAGCTGCCGCACGGTCAATGAGGTATGCAACACGGTAAAGTCAAAGCGGTACACCATGAGCCGCATAAGGCGCATAATATGGTCTGTTCTTCTCGGCATTACAAAGGAGCGCGCCTCCCTTCCCCCGTCGTATATCCGCATTCTCGGCATGACAGACCGCGGCAAGGCGCTTCTTAAACAGATGAAAACCGCCGCGCGGCTGCCGGTTATCATCAAGGCGGCGGACTATAGCGGCGATGAGATATTTGATATAAACAGACAGGCGGAGGACATATTTTCCCTTGCCGCACGGGAGCCTGAGCTGCGCGCAGGCGGACGCGATATACTGACACCGCCTGTTATACTATAGTGAAAAAAGACTATTGACAAAAATATTTGTTTGTGCTAAAATACTAACCGGGTTAGAAATCTGACCCGTTTTTATTACGCTTAACCTAACCGGGTTAGCGAAAGGAGGAAAGTGTATGACATATCCCGAGCTGGCGCGCCGATTAGCTGAAATAAACAAAAAAATGCTGAAAATTACGGAATACACAAAAATGACCGACGCAAACCGCGGCGAAGGCGTTCTTCTGGGTTATCTAAGACGCCATAACAGCGAGGCAACACCGGCTGAATTAAGCGCGGCGCTTAATGTCAGTACCGCCCGTATAG
>JBJEIV010000301.1:0-9280 GCA_051877395.1 Candidatus Ornithomonoglobus sp. | reverse complement strand
TGTCGCAGAATTGGTTTCCTACAAGGAAATTGGCATTGAGCGTCCACTGTAATTCTAAGATGTTGCGCTCTGTTTTTCGCTTTTCAAAGTCGCTAAGAACCTTCGCTATAACATCCTCCTTAAACAGTGTTTTGCCGTCTCTGTCAACCTCTAACGGCTGCTCCTTGTCATTTGTCGGCGACCGCGCATTGAATAACCCGTTCATTCTCGAAACGATATTACGCCCGAATCCTCCTAACCTTAAATTCATTTGCCTACTCCTCTACCTCAACACCGCGCCATTTTGCAAGCATCCTCTCATGCTTTGATATGCGCCTGTGTGGCTTTTCGTCTATATTCTGATATTCCTTCAAGTCCTTGCTCATAATACGGTTATAGAGGTCCTTCCGTTCTATGCAGTGAAGAACCTCCAAACCGACCAAGAGTATGACAAGAAGAATGATAATTGCTATAAGAAAAACGATAATCAATGTTGTCATAGTTATTCACTCTTTACAGTCCTTTTGCGTGTAGTCGGCTTTTTCGCAGCTGCCACATTCTCCTGTTTCGACTCTGAGACATTCTCTGCTATCTGTTCATCTTCTTTAACAGTCTCAGCAACTGTATTATGGAACAGCGGCGGCGGTGGTGACTGCGCTTTTCTGCTGTAGTCAACCTCCGGCATAGTACAGCTCTCGACCGCTTCCATAGCCGCCTTGAGACAATCCTTGCAGATTATAATATTGCCTGCCGCAATTTCATTGAACTGTGACAGCGAATATGTATCTGTATTCCTGCACCCTCTCATTCCGCACTGTCTGCGTATTCTTTTTACATAAATCATCAGAAATAACTCCTCCTGCGTCCATTTATTCCTTTGCTCGCGTGTCTGAGTGTGCGCGCTTTCAGCGCTTTCAGCTCGTCAAGCTCCCTTTGTTCAGATGTCCGCTTATCCTCCTTGTAGTTCGCTCCGAAATATTTAAATTTGTTCATGAACTGCGAGAACGCGTCCACCATATCATCATTCGTCCCGTTCGGAAACGCCGCGCATTCGTCCACAAAATCCTGTGTAAAATCAGCATATCTGGGAAGATAAACATTTCCGGCTTCAATCACGCCTGTAACAGCATTAACTCTTGAAATTTTGTTGCTTCGCCCGGGGTCAATCGCTACAATACCCGGAATTTCGTGCCGCAGCGTTGATATAATTGCGGGACCGTTAGCCTTATCCTCAATGAGTATACTGTGCTTCTGCGGATATTTCCGCGCCATCATTTTTATAGCCCTGACTGTTTCCGGAAAATCCATATGTCTGCGCAGCAAATCAATCAGATAAAAATCAGCATTACACCGTCCCCATACCTCAATAGCGACATAGTCATTATCATCTTCACCCTTGAACGTTGCATCAACGCTTATGCTTACCAGCGGCATAATCGGCGGCAGCTCATCGTAATATTTCCACCATTCACGGCGTATTATATTACCTGTTTCCACAACAGGCGATTGCTGATACAGTGCATACCATGCGCGTTTTCCTTCCTTATACCGCGCCTTAAACGCTTTGAGCCACTTATTGCCCTTGCCTATCTCCGGGCATAACGCTTCTCCCACCTCTCTGCCCAAAGGGTCGTTCTCCTCCGCTTCGACCGGGAGCTTCAGAACCTCAACATCCTTTTCGCGGGCTATAATACGCCCTGCAAGGTCGTCCTCGTGCCAGCGTGTCTGTATCACTATAATTTTTGTGCCCGCTTGTGTACGCGTAATTATGGAATTTTCCCATTCTTCCCACACTCGGTGGCGATATGTCTGCGAATCAGCCTCCTGACGGTTTTTTACCGGATCGTCAATAATAATCAGGTCACCGGCATTGCCTGTAATACCTGACATGATACCGCGGGTTATGATACCGCCGTCATGTCCCTGTATTTCTATATTCCTGTCAGATGACTTGCTCAGCCTTATCCCGAATATTTCGCCGCCAAATTCCTCAATCTTTGATTTATTCCGACGCCCGAACTTACCCGCAAAATCATCATTATAACAGGCTACAATACATCGTTTGTCGGGGTTCTTGCCGATATACCAGCTCGGCAGCGTTTCTGTTACCGTCATGGATTTGCCGTGCTGTGGCGGTGTTTCTATAACCAGAATGTCATACGGGTTTCCGGTTTCTGTCTCAATAAATTTCTGTACCTTATTTGCCAAGAACTTGTGAAATTGACTGTCTATCCACCGACCTTTGTGCACAAAATGGCAGTATGCCGGATAACTCTTGCGCAGCAGCGCCCGAACTAATACCGCATTGTCTGATTTATTAAGTCTGCTCACTGTCATCAATCCTATAGCCAGCTAATTCTGCCAGTTTGTCAACGTCGGCATTGTCTGTAATGCTTACTGTCGTTGTCGGCTTGCCCTCCGCCAGTGCCTTTTTATCACTTAAAATGCCCAATGTTGTTGCCAGCTGATTTAACGGCAATTCATCTTTGCAGGTATCGACCTTTGTTTCAATAGCGTCCAGTATCTTATCAATGACACGTCCGGCTCTTTCGCTGAACTCTTCCCTTTTTTTTGCGCCAAGCTGAACAAATTCCGGGTCATTCTCGCATTTGTTTACTATGTTTCTGACTGTTGTGGGAGGGAGTCCTAACTGTCTTGCTGTTTCTCTCGCGTTACCTGTGACTGCCTGCGTTGCCATTATGCTATAAATAGTCTCCGGCGGTGTTTTTTTACCTCTTCCCAAACTTCACCGCCTCCTCTCTCATTTTCTCCTACAAAGGCTAAAGAGAGCGCCTGTGTTTTCACTTATTAAGGCGCTCTGAGCCTTTGGGAAGTGTTGGTAATGGCAAAATCACCCGTTTCGAGACAACCATAGCATAAAAGCAGTGCGAATAATAATCAAATTTCAAAAAATTTCAATAAAATTTCAAAAAATAAGGGCAGATTATAAAAACCTGTCCTTGTACTTTTTATAAAACTCCCGCTTCATTTCAAACAAAGCGTTTGGTCTGATGTGATAATTCATTTCTATGTAATTATGGTCGATTGTGTTATCGGTAAGGAATCTGTAAAGCCCTGCTTCATTATGTCCGGCAATCTCTCGGCACAAACTGCGAATTGCTGCATCCTGCACTGATGTCTTTTGCGGATCTATGCACACTCCGTGTATAATGTGCTGCTTAGCTTCTGATACTCCTATGTTCTTTATTTTCTGTGAGAATCGAAAACAGCGACGTTTACGCATATAATCACCCTCCTATATACCATTTTATTAATTTAATCGCTTCCTGTGCGCCCTTGCATACCGCGGCATAATAGCCGTTCGCGGTCATGTCGGCTATGAACTCCCGCTGCTCCGGCGATACCGTGCCGCCTTTGGTGCGCTTCATCTCTATGTAAAGTCCGTGGTACCCGCGGCATGGCAGTGGAAGATGCAGGTCACTCACGCCCGGCTTCACGCCCTGTCGCTTGAGGTTAGCTGCCTCCCGCTTGTCACGGCTGCCGCCGTTCGGGATTGCATGGAGCCATTTTAAGCGCGGGTTATACTGCGCCCATTCTATGACGAGGGCTTGCTCCTGCGCCTCGGTCAGCTGCGTTGTGAGCTTCATAGCTTTATCCCTCCCTTATACGGATATTTTATCAATTCTGCCTCGTACTGCTCCTGCGTCTTAAAGAACGGACAGCCTTCACAGCGTTTGCCGACTATTGGCTTGTACCATGTTTTCAGCGCCGCACAGCTGCGCGGATTGTGAAAGGCGCAGTTTTCGTATTCGCCCTTTGAATTGATTATTGGTTTGTTCATACTGCAACTCCTTTCAAAAATTCTTTCATCGTGCTTATCTTCTTACCACACCATTCCGGCGCGTTCGCCCTGACAAGTGCGGTTGCAAACGGCGGCGGCACACTGTTGCCGCACCGGGCAACCTGTTTTGTTTTCGGGTATGCTTTGCCGTAACAATCCGTTTCAATCTCATAATCCTCTGGGAAACCCTGCGCATTATACAGCTCGCGTGGTGTCAGCATTCTCATTCCGATGTCAACTATGGCATAATCCTCATTCTGTATTGTCACAATCCCGAAACGCTCTTTTGTCGTTATTGTGCCTAACGGCTCATTTATGTCTGTCGCATGATTTTCACCGCTGTAATATCTAATCAAGAATGCCTGCACCTCCCCGAAATGTCCTCCGCTGCAAGCTATTGTATTAAGCGGTTCATCTGCATTCTGACCTATGCAGTGATTATTGAACTGCGTTATATGTACCGCCGCAAGTGCATTATGGTCTGTTGCTGTTATTGTGTGCAGCGGTTCATCTGCCGCACTTCCGCAGCCTTTGTAATTGCCGCCGAAATATTTTGACATGAATGCAGTTACAAGTCCGTATCGATTAGCCGTGTCAACTGTCCACAAGGGCTGTTCAAGAGCCTGACCTCTGACCTCGTTTTCTGACTGCTCACCGTGATACTGAATAAGTGGCGGTGCTACAATCCCAAATCCGTGCTTTGCTGTCAGTGTCGGCATAGGCTCGTCTATGTTTTGACCCCTGAAATTTTCGCCGCTGTGATTGACCTGTACAATAAACGGCTTCGGATTATCGATAACAAATCTCTGTATTCCTTTTGCAATGCGCTTTAAAGTATTCTCGGCAAGCGGCTTCTTGCGTTCAAATATTGACGGGCATGGAATACTCCAGTCAATACACTCTGCCGCTGTATGCCACGGCTTTAATCTGCCACTTTTTACTGCTTCACTTTCCGGGTCTCCGTATGTAGGCTCCGGCCATTTTATTGGCTGTCCGTCATTGCGGAACAGTATAAACAACCGTTTCCGTATTGTCGGTGCGCCGTAGTCTGATGCGGTAAGTATACGCCATTCGCATTCATAGCCTAATGATTTCATTACCGATATAAACCGCCTGAAAGTCTTGCCTGTCCTTCGCCTGTCAGGTATAAGCTTCTGCTCATGATACGGCACATATTCATGCTTTTCGGCAATAGTACCGTCCGTTTTATATATGCGTCCGTCCTTGTCACGCCGTGCGCATAACGGACCCCATGTCATAAACTCCGGCACATTCTCCATCGAGATAATGCGTGGACGCACGGTTCCCGCCCATTTGGTTACTACCCATGCCAGACCGCGGATTGATTTCTTGACGGGTGTTCCGCCTTTCGCACGGCTGAAATGCGTGCAGTCAGGCGAGAAGTGTGCCCAGCCTACATCGCGTCCCTGCACAGCTTCGTACGGGTCTACCTCGAATATGTTCTCGTTATAGTGCTTGGTGAACGGATGATTTCTCCTGTGCATTGCTATAGCGTCCGCATCGTGGTTGATTCCGATGTCTATCGGACGTCCTATAGCAAGCTCAAACCCGGTAGACCAGCCTCCGCCGCCGCAGAAGCCGTCAACTGTGATTTCATCCGTCAGATTTATTTGTGATGTCATTGCTTGTCCTCCAATAGCTCCGGGTTGTCGTGGATGTTGCCGATAACCTCAACACCATTTGCCCATGCTCCTAAGCATTCTATATCTTCCAACACATCGTCAAAAGCAATCAAGAATTGTCCACCGTCATACACCACTTTGCCATATGGCTGGTTGTATGTAAAATATTCTCTGTTGCCCTCTACAATATCTCCCTCAAATATCTTCTTGCCGTTCTTGTCGGTCAAGCCGGTGTACCGTCCGACTGTTTCGGGGATAACCTCATGACTTTCTGCACATCTGTTCTTTAGCATAATAGAAGGATTGAGTCTTTCCGAAATCCTGTATAAATACCCCTCAATCCACTTGCCATTATCTTTCCGCTTGCCGCGGAATAAATAATCTCTCATGTCATACCTCCATTTCAATTTCAAGCATATCTTCGGCTGTGACAATATCGCCCAAACCTATTATTTTACATTCATCGTGGCATTCGCAATTCTTACACCCACTTTGATTACATATTTTAAATATCTCATTGAGTGTCTTGTCACTGCCTTTCGGCTTTAAGTCTCCTATTCTCATGATTTTGCTCCTTTCATCCCCTAAATTTCGGGCATTTCGTGACTTTTCCGTTCTCAAAATATGCTCCCTTTGGACTGTATGTAAAATTCGACTGCATCCTCTCGCAGTCGAAATATGCCGTTTTACATATGCCGCATAGTCCGTTCTGCTTGATAAACTGCTCCTTGTCCTGTTTCTTTTTCTTTTCTGCCTCGGCTTTTTTGTGCTGCTTTAATCGTTCCTTGTTCTCGGCAATCTTGATTTCGTGCCTCTTAGCACATTCCTTCGAGCAGAACGCTCCGTTCAGACTTGTTCCCCATGCGTTTATGCCCGTTCCGTGCGGGAATGATTTTCCGCACTCTTTGCATTTGTGCATTTTCGGCTTCTTCTCTGCCGCAGCTTTATGCGCTTCTTTGGCGGCTTTGTAACATTCCATGCCGCAATAGGTTTTACCGTTCTTCTGCCGGATAAACTCCTTACCGCACTGCGGGCATTTGCCTATTCTGCCGTCTTTCATTGCCCTTTGCCATTTAGCTTTTTCTCTGCACTCATCATTGCAGTACAGTCCCCGTGTTTGATTCAGCTGTATTTCTATGCCCTGCTCCAACAAGTTTTTTCCGCAGTATTCACATACAGCGTGTTTGCGTCTGTATTTAAAACTACACCGCCCATTGCAGAAGTCTTGAATTTCAGATGTGCTTTCAAACTCCTCACCGCACTGCTTGCATATATGCTTATAGTACGTTGGCTCGTAATACGTCCTTGCTATTCTGTCAAGGTTTTTCTGCAGCTTTATTTTTAGCCGATAGGAGTCCCTGCTACATTCGGGGCAGTACTTCTGACTGCTCCGAGATGGCGTAAAGAAACCGCCGCATATCTCACATTCTTTATCCATGTTTATATTTCTTCTCCTCTCAATTCCCACATCCCCGGACATTCATCAAACGGGCAATCGGAGCTGGTGATAATGTTGCGAAACGGGCATTTAATACAGTTATAACAATCGCCTGTTTCCTCTACCGCTTCCATGATGTCAAGAAGCATATCCTTTGCTTCATTTATGTTCATTTGTCAGTCCTCCTGTTCCTCATCATCTGCTCTGACAAATTCAGCTGCCACTATCAGCAGTGCAACTATTACCACAGTCAACACCGATCCAATCATCGCACCGACTATGCCAGATATTAATATTGTCATGTGTCAGCCCTCCTTCGCCGCATCGTCCATAAGCTTCTGCGCCAATATTGGCACAGCTTTGACCCTTATCTGACTTGCTGCCTGATTAATAGTGCTGTTAATAATCTCAGCTTTTAACGTAGGCTCATATATCATTTCCTTGATAACTTCCCTGTACATTCTCTTGAGTTCCCGCTTTTCGTAAGCGGCAAATGACTCTCTTGCAAATTTCTCGGCTATAACTCTTTTGATTTCCTGTGTTAATTCTTCATCAGGTATTTCTATTGTAAATTTCATTTTCATTCCTCCAAATTCATTTGTCCCTCACATTGATAATTCGCATCTCGCCTTACAGGTCTTGCAAGGTGCATGATGTTATTTTCTTTTGCTTTATCATACGGCTTATTGAAATGTCCACAAGCCGCTTTCCGCCCGTTCCAGTCCGTTGCCTCACTGTGGGATATACCGTAAACCTCACACTTGCTATAGCTGTGATTTCCCCGTTGGTACATTCCAAAATTGCAGCATTCACGGCATTTATGGTTTTCGTCTATGCCGAATATGCTGTACATCAGGTTGTGCTTTTTCATGCTCCGTCACCCTCAATTTCATTATAATGGTCAATATAGCGGTCAATATTGGTTTTTATAAATTCATCCATACAGTCAAATTCAATTTCATTCTTAGCCCGTGATTTGTCGTATAAGTTCATATTCCAATACCCCGATAGATTTTCATTGTCTGCAAGAACGACTACGGCTATACCTCTTACATTGTACTGCTCAAGGGTATTTAACATTTCTGTGACAAACTTTGTGTATGGCTGCTTTGATGTGCTTGCTATAATGTTCATTCTTCATCACTCCAATCTAAAGCCTGTCCGCACCATTCACAGTATTTATGATTTACATTTGCCGCTATCCATTTCCCACACTGCGGACACGGGTAGCATTTGAAGGTCGAAACTCGGTCTATGCCATCAAACGCTTTTACATGGCACGGATCTTTGTGATGCGGCTTCTTCGGTATCTGCTTTTCGAGTGCACTTCTACCCATTTCGCAAGCTTCATTTACAATATCTATGCTTTCATAATGTTCCCTGTGGTTTGGGTCTAATATTTCCATAGCTCTTTCAATTTTCATTGTCTGCCTCCTTTTTAAGCCAATCTATCATGCAATCATGACAATTACTGTTGAAATGTCGGCAGAAATGTTGAAAGTCAAGCTGTGAATAAGGGCAATTCAAATACTCACAATCCGCCATTTCCTCAATGCTCATGCTTTTTATCTTATCATAGTTCGTCATCTTTGTCTTGTACGGCTCCGGCAGCGGCATATAAGCCACAACCTCAATTTTATTCAAACTGTTGCCGTACCAAAAACTTTTATTAGCATAGCTGTAGCACGCTTCAAAAACTCGCCCTTCGCTATCTGTTACGATAAAATCATCAGTTACGACGAAGCATTCCCGTCCATTCTCGTCTGTACGATTTGGCGGTCTTTTTGGCAGTCTGTCTTTTACGCTTATCCATTTCATGGCTGCGCCTCCTTCAATGCCCGCTCCGCTTCTTCACGGGTGAGGAATACGGTTTTGCCAAAATTATACTCCATATAATTGCCAAAATTGCCTTGTGGTAATTTAACCTCAACATCTATACCGTAATCTTTGATGTGTATTCCTTCAACCTTGATAGGTTCTATTTTTACAGTTCCATTTTTCGGAGTAACTCTATAAACAGTACCACCCACCTTGCACGGCGGAACGATTACACCATTTGCAAGAAGATAGTCGGCAAATTCTTCAGCCTGAACTTCATCAACCCAACCGTTGTTTGTGTCACATAACTCAATCAATCTTTCACGCTCTGTCATAGCCCATCACCACCTTAAAACTTCTTCTCTCATGTCCTCTTTATACTGTCGCTTAATTGCTGATAATTCCTGTTCGTGATTTTTTATAAATTCTTCATCTTCCTGACAATGTCCTCCAACCATACAAGGAGAGAATTTATATTTCTCTCTAAATTTTAAGGTATCTCCCACTGTGCAATCACCCATAGAATTTTCAAACTCACATGTTCCCGAATAGCACATCAGCCCATCACCTCCCGGAACTTCGCCATTATCTCGTCCTTGT
>JBJEIV010000300.1:0-1890 GCA_051877395.1 Candidatus Ornithomonoglobus sp. | reverse complement strand
GAATTTGTGAGAATCAGTTTGGAAAGCTGTATAATGAAGGCGGACTGCTGTTTGTTCAAAAAGCGCCGTGGGGAAATATAATTCACTAAAAACGGCAATATTATACAAAAATCTGCAAAAACAACACCTTAATTTTTGTTTAAAATCACTCAAAAATAATCGACAAATTTTTTATCACTTAGACTTTAAACACATCAGGGATATTGTGAATTGCAATTGCGACGGCAATTGCTGTGCCTAATGATACATCGTCAAGGGTTGACGTAAAGGTCGCCATGCCCTCGGGAAAATTATGTATTGCGATCGCAAGCGCCATAAGAACACCCATTCTCTGAAGGACAGCATCATGCTGTCCCGCTTTTGCGGCGGTAAGATCGCTTTCCGGCGACGGAATGAGATTATCAATAAGCATTATGAGTATCATGCCGCCAAAGAATGCGGCGCAGGAGATCCATACACCCTTTACGCTTCCGTAGCCGGCGCTCAGATAGTCCTGAGCTTTGGCAAGCATCTCAACAAATGATATGTACAGCATAACCCCTGCCGAAAACCCGAGGGCGGTTGACAGGAATTTTTTATTGGTCCGCTTTGTGAATAATGCGATGACACTTCCGACACCCGTTGCAAGCCCGGCAAGCAGGGTGAGTATCATCGCCGTCAAAACATTCTGTTCCATGCGATTCACTCCTTTTCACGCTGCAGCTTTGTGTATATTATGCAGCTTCAGAGATAATTGTGAGGAAAACAGAATAAAGAGATTTCAAGAAAAATATTGAAAAGCCTGGCGATATATGTTATAATATTAAGGTGTTTTGTGAATAAAAATATTTTAAGTAGGAAGTGGCTCTTGTGACTTTGTCTGAATGTCTGGCTGAAATAAAGCCTGTTGACAATTTAATGATTGAAAGATCACGTCAGAAGTGGCTTACTGTGGCTAAGCCTCTGTTCAGCCTAGGAAGGCTGGAGGAGCTTGTCTCACAGATTGCGGCCATATCCGGTGATATAAAAGCCGGGGTTGAAAAAAAGGCTTTGGTTATAATGTGCGCCGATAACGGAGTAGTCCGTGAAGGTGTTACACAGTGTGACGAGAGCATAACGGCAATGGTCACGGAAAACTTTACAAAGCGCAGGGCAAGCGTGAGCATAATGGCAGAGCGCGCAGACTGCGACCTTTTTCCTATAGATATAGGAGTTTCTGTAGATGTTCCGGGAGTGACGGACGCTTCAAAGAAGGTGAGATACGGAACCGGCAATATAGCCCGTGGGCCGGCAATGACACGTGAGGAATGCGTCAGGGCAGTTGAAGTCGGGATCAATACGGTTTCGCAGCTTAAGAGCAAGGGCTATAAGCTTATTGCGACGGGTGAAATGGGCATCGGCAATACCACGACATCAGCCGCGGTTACAGCTGTATTGCTTGATGAGTCACCCGAAAACGTGACAGGACGCGGAGCTGGTCTTTCCACTGAGGGGCTTGAAAGAAAAATTGCGGCGGTAAAGCGGGCGATTGAGGTAAATGCGCCGGAGAAGGAGGATGTAGTTAAGGTTATCAGCTGTGTGGGAGGTCTTGATATAGCGGGTCTGTGCGGTGTGTTTTTAGGGGGCGCGCTCTATAGTGTACCGGTCATAATTGACGGATTTATTTCGGCGGTTGCCGCGCTTTGCGCGTTCAGACTGTGCAAAGCATCCAAGGATTATATGATTCCGTCTCATGTCTCAAAGGAGCCTGCCGGAAGGATGGTGCTTGACGCTCTGGGACTTGCGCCGTATATTGACTGCGGAATGTTTTTGGGCGAGGGCAGCGGCGCTGTGGCGCTTATGCCGCTTATTGATATGGCATCGGATGTGTATAGGGACATGCAGACCTTTAATGACTGGACAGATCATAAA
>JBJEIV010000299.1:0-1890 GCA_051877395.1 Candidatus Ornithomonoglobus sp. | reverse complement strand
AAAGATCGCAGAGCTTAAAAACTCGCTCAAGTGTCCTGAATGCGGCGCGTTCAACGCGACCGATGCAGGCTTCTGCTCAAAGTGCGGCACACCGCTTGAGGCTGAAGCAAGTGACGCGGAATATACGGTAGACGAGGCTTTTGCTCAGGCTGAGGCTGAGGACTCCGCGCCGGACGAGGATGACGATGAAGAGGTCATTATAATCAATCCTAAAAAGCCGGAATAATATTACTTTTAACGAGGATTTATAATGGATTTAGATAAGCTAAATATCCAGGGAATGCTGGATAAATTCAAACAGACAAAGGACGGGCTGGACAGAACCTTCCGTGATATTTTCGCGCCCGAAGAACCAAAGACCGAAAGCGCAGCCGAAGCTTCCGATACAGCTGCGGATGACGAAACAATTATCCCGGATGAAGCCGAGGCGGCTCCGCCGGCAGCAGAGCCGGAGGATATATTCTCTGCCCAAGAGCCGGAAAACACAGATGACAACAGTATAAAACAGGAAGCAATCCTTCCCGATTTAACTTCAGTTGAGGAAAAGCTCAATACGATCGAATATCAGCTTGATAAAATTGACGAGGCAATCAGTATACTTAAAGCTGATACTGTTGACGCTTCAAACGAAACGGCGCGCATTATAAGAATTGTTGAAAACATAAGCGGTAAGGTAAACCGCACGAGCGAAAAGCTTACCGATCTTAACAACTCTCTTGCAAGTGTTTCAAAGCTCAATGACAGTATTTTTGATCTGAAAAATTCTCAGATGAACACAAAAAATTCCCTCGGCGAGCTGCAAAGCGCATTCTTTAAGCTTAAAAAGAAAATGACCGCAGGCATTACAATCATCAGCATCCTCGCCGCGGTTATCGCTGTGCTTGAGGTGCTCAATCTCTTATCCTGAAATGTCAAAGGAGTCACGGAAATGATATAATCCCCTTAGAGCAGACACATGAAATAACAAAAATATTTCATGCCTACACTAAGGGGTTTTTTCTATGGGCGGAAAATCCGGACGCGCATCTGATATTTCACAGTGACAGAGGTTTTCTATAGTCAACGTATGAAGAAAACTTAGCCAAAAGCATATATATTGTATTTATCAAGGGGTCAAGCTCCCGTTTTGTATATAAATTTATGAATTTTTTATAAAATCCATATAAAATGCAAAAAAACAGTTGAGATTTAAATACGGTTGTGCTATAATAAAAACTGTAAATGTATATATAAAAGGGAATGATTGGGTGTTCGGATATGTTACGGTAGCAAAAAACCAGCTTACAGAGGAGGAATATAACACCTTCACGGCATACTACTGCGGGCTGTGCAAGGCGACCGGAAAACACGCATCGCAGTCGTCAAGGCTGGGACTGAGCTATGATATAACCTTTCTGGCGATAGTCCTTTCGGCGGTATCGTCCGATTCCTCGGAAAGCCGCCGTGAACGCTGTATCGCTCACCCATTTAAAAAAAGAGACTGCATAAAAAACGATCCGGCTGTAAGCTACTCAGCGGCAATGGGAGTTCTCCTCGATTACTTAAAGCTTGCCGACGACTGGCATGACGACCGCAGCATAAAGGCGCTGCTTGCAATGGCGGTGTTTCTGCCCGGGTATCTGAGGATAAAAAAGAGGTATATGCCGCAGCTTACGATTATAAAGAAGCAGCTTAAAATACTGGGCGAGCTTGAACGGAGCAGATGCGCATCGGTTGACGAGACAGCCGACGCCTTCGCAAAGATACTTGAGGCGCTCTTCACGCCGGAATTTATAAAGAATGAGAGCGACCGTCGGGCTTTGGCATGGTTCGGCTACAACCTTGGGCGGTGGATATATATTATAGACGCGTTTAACGATCTGGAGCGTGATCTGAGATCCGGCTCCTATA